>CALVEE010000001.1 GCA_944326495.1 Candidatus Gastranaerophilales bacterium
ATTAAATACCAGATACTACAGCAGGCATCTGCTACATTAATCGCGGCATCAAGAAATATGCGTTATGAAAACGTTTTAGGACTGCTGGGAAATATCAATCAATAAATAAAATTTCTCTGTTCTAAACATCTAAACTCCTTAATCTCAACCGGCACCCACCCCAACCCTCCCTCAAAAGGGAGGGAGCAGCGCCAAGCTTGTAACATTCCTTCCCTAATGAGGGAAGGTTAGGATGGGTGCTTTCCCGTAAGGGAAGTTTAAATTGGTTTTGTCAGTTATTGTTAAATAAATACACCAAACCTTACAATAATAACATACATCAATACACTATTTTTTAAGATAAGATTTAAAACTCTTATCTTCGACTCTATAGCCGCACCCCTCGTGAAGTCTGCCGGGGTAGGCAATTTTTTTTGCAGGATAATCTCTGCACATTTTGAGGCGTTTATCATAGACAGAGCATAAACCTTCTTCTGTAACGTATTTACAGGCAAAGATAAGATTTCCTTCTTCATCCTTGCCTCTTATATAAAACCTTCTATATGCCGGAAAGAGGAATTGCATTATTTTAAAATCTGTTGTTGTATAAGTATCAAAACTATACATATAACGGCAGCATTTTCCGCATTTGAGGCATTCTCCGGTAATTTTGTATTCCATCTTTTCCGGAACAAAATATGACAAAATTTCATTTTTTAAATTCGTCAAAAAACTTAACATTTGCTTGAAAATATCTCCGATAATATATTTATTTGGTAGAATATTAACATAGTACTAACTTTGAGAGAAAAAAACAATGGGAAATTATAGTATTCCGAAAAACCGGAAGAAAAAATCTAAAAGGGTTATGGTGGATAATCCTGTTTTGAGTTTTATAGCAGGCCTTGTTGTATTCGGACTCGGCGTAATGCTGGCCGGCATGCTTGCGCTGAAACTTTATCTGGCATCACTTCCGCCTATAAAAAACCTGAACACTTTAAAACCTAATATCGTAACAACATTTTGCGCTTCTGACGGCGAAGTTATTAAGACTTTTGCAGCATATGCTTACTCCAATGTTGAACTCAAAGAAGTTCCGGAGCAGCTTATTAATGCGCTTATTGCAACAGAGGATAAAAATTTCTATAAACATCCGGGATATGATATTCTAGGACTTGCACGCTCAATGGTCGCAAATATTCTTGCAGGACATGTCGTACAGGGGGCAAGCACTATAACGCAGCAGCTTTCAAGAATTCTATTCCTTTCTAACGAAAAGACTTTTACAAGAAAAATTAAAGAACTGCAGGTAGCTGCTCAAATAGAAAAAACTATTTCTAAAGATAAGATTTTAGAAATGTATCTCAATAATGTATACTTAGGCTCCGGTGCATACGGGGTTAAAGGAGCTGCTAGAATTTACTTTAATAAAAACCTGAATCAGCTTACTCTGCCGGAGATGGCATTAATCGCCGGACTTCCGCAGGCGCCTTCTGTATACTCGCCTTATAACAATAAGAAACTCGCTGAAAAACGCAGAAATCAGGTTCTTTTAAGAATGTATAAAATGAAATACATTGATAAAGAAACTTATGAAAAAGCAAAAAAAGCACCGATTGTTCTTTCAACCATGCCGATTATGTATGCAACAAATAAGGCGCCTTATTTTTTTGTTTTTTTAATGAAAGAACTTTATAAGCTTGGTTTTACGGAAGATGAGATTGTAAACGGCGGGTATAAAGTTGTAACAACTCTTGATTATAAGGCGCAGGTAAAAGCAAACGAGGCAATATTAAAAAACCTTAGTGCCTGGGGCTTAAAGAGTGATAAAAATCAGGCTGCAGTATTTTCATTCAGCCCGATAGACGGCAGAATACTTGTATACTCAGGCGGGAAAGATTATACAAAGAGCCAGTATGACAGGGTAACCCAGTCTTTGCGCCCTTCAGGTTCCGCATTTAAGCCGTTTATTTACACAGCTGCAATTGAAAAAGGCTATTCACCTAATGATATGATAGATGATTTACCTTTTAAAGTCGGCGATTGGACTCCTAAGAATTACGGGAATAAATATAGAGGCCCGATTCCTTTGTATACAGCACTTATGGTTTCATCAAACGTATGTACGGCAAGGCTTATGGATGCTATCGGAGTAAGACCTGTTATTCAGCTTGCGCGGGTTATGGGGATAACAACTCCTATTCCTTATGATTATACAATCTCTCTCGGTTCAAACAGTGTAAAATTATTTGAAATGACAAGGGCATATGGAGTATTTGCAAACGGCGGGTTTAAAGTTGAACCGTACGCAATCGAAAGAGTCGAGTCCTCGCGCGGTACAATATTATATGAAGCTAAAAAAGCTCGTACAAGTAAGGTTTTAAACATAAATACAGCAGCCACAATGACAGCTATAATGAAAACTGTAATTACAAACGGCACCGGCCGTGCGGCTAATATAGGAAAACCGGCAGCCGGAAAGACCGGTACTACAGATGATTGTAAAGACGCTTACTTTATAGGGTTTACTCCGGATGTCGTAACCGGTGTATGGGTCGGTAATGATGACAATTCCCGTATGGGAGAGTTGACAGGCGGTACAGTACCGGCGCGGATATGGAAAGATGTTATGCAGGTTGCAACAGAACCTTATGGTAATGCTGATTTTGAGTATCCTGAAGTTATTCTTAATCCATTTAAGGCGCCGGGAGTTTCTATAATTCCTCAAAGCGAAGCTAAAAAGGAATTTGAAGAACAGGAGAAAAAAGGAAGTGAACTTGAAGAACAGCAAAAAAATAATCCGCCGGAGGCGCCTATTATTAAACCTGATAGTATTAAGCCTAATAATATAATACAAATGCCTTCTATCATAAAGAAGAAAGAAATTCCGACAATAGAAGTGCAGCAGGAGCGGGCAGCGGAGAATACAGGCGGTAATGAAGAGGTGCAATATGCACCGGTTCCGGTGACAGCTGCACCGGTCGGACAGTAAGGAGCAGAAATGAGTATTGAAGATTTAAAAATAACAGTTGGAGAAAATCCTAATCAAAGCGCAGGTATTGAAGAGAACGATAAAATTATTGACTATACCGCAAAAGGAGTTTTTACATACGTTGACATACTTAACATCTCTAAAGGATTAAGTGTAATAAGTGATTTTTTTGATGTTAATGCTGTAATAACTGTATCAGGAACGGGAATATGTGCGGCTGCTCTTGGAAAATCCTTAGAAGATGCTCTTATGAAAGCAATTGACGGAAATCCGGTGGAATTTTTAAATGCTTCTGTTATCGCCTCAGCTGAAGTTGACAGCGATTTTGTCAAAATGCTAAGAGAAACTAATAAAATCGCAGCTCCGAAATTTACGGATAATGCAAAACAAATGCTTGAGGAAAAGAATATCTCTTATATAGAAATTCACACTCCTTTAAAAGATTATAAAAAGTTTTTGTCAGATGAAATCAGAGTTACTCCTCTTGGGACTCTAAGTCAAAGTCCTAACCTAAGTGAACTTGTAAAAGAAACTTTTAAGGTCGTTTCTAAAACAAAACCAACAGTTGAACAGATAGAAGACGCTGTGTTTGCCTGGAAAGTGGCAAAATATGCCGCATCTCAATCTTTTGTAATTGCAAAGGATTTAAGAACGACAGCTATTTCTCAAGGCTTGCACTCTGCATCGGCAGAATTTGCTCTTGAGTATTCTTGTGATATGTCAAAAGATGCTGTTTTAGCTTCCGATATGCCGGTTACTGTACATGAGGTTAATGCAGCCGCTCAAGGACGGATTGCACTTATGATACTTCCGGAAGCTGATATTGACATTATTTCGGCTGCCGATAAATTTAATATAGCTTTAATAACAACCGGTTTTACAAATATTACATATTAAAAAAGTGCCGGTATAATTTTTATACCGGCACTTTTTTATTTGAACCAATTATTAGTATCTGTAATGAGCAAAAGCTTTGTTTGCTTCAGCCATTCTATGCGTATCTTCACGCTTTTTGCAAGCTGCACCATTACCGTTAGAAGCATCAATGAGTTCATTTGCTAATTTTTCAACAAAAGATTTTCCGCTTCTGTTTTTTGCTGCTGCAATAATATTAGAAGAAGCAAGTGCAAAACCTCTGTCAGGTTTTACGTCAATCGGCACCTGATAAGTAGAACCGCCTATACGTCTTGCTTTAACTTCCAATAGAGGAGTAGCATTTGTAACAGCTTTTTGGAAAACTTCCAAACCTTTTTCATTTGTTCTTTCTTCAACTTTTGAAATAGTTGAATAGAATATTTTTTCAGCAAGCGATTTTTTACCGCGTCTCATAATTCTATTAATGAATTTAGAAACATCAACGCTGTTATAAATCGGGTCAGCTGCAGGAATTCTTTTTTCCGGTTTAGATCTTCTAGACATTATTTCTTACCTCCTTTAGCTTTCTTCGCCCCGTATTTAGAACGGCTTTGTGTTCTGTTTGCAACACCTGCAGTATCTAAAGTACCGCGGACAATGTGATATCTAACACCAGGCAGGTCTTTAACCCTTCCGCCTCTAATAAGAACAACAGAGTGTTCTTGAAGATTGTGGCCGATACCCGGGATATAAGAAGTTACTTCAAATCCGTTAGTAAGTCTGACTCTGGCAACCTTTCTCAAAGCTGAGTTTGGTTTTTTAGGGGTTGTTGTGTAAACCCTTGTACATACGCCGCGTCTTTGTGGACATTCCATTAAAGCCGGCGATTTGGTTTTGTCTTTTAGCTTTTTACGTTCTGAACGTACAAGCTGGTTCATTGTAGGCATAATTTTTCTCC
>CALVEE010000002.1 GCA_944326495.1 Candidatus Gastranaerophilales bacterium
GCCCCAAATCAATCAGATAATCAGCAATTTTTATTAAATCAAGATTATGCTCAATGATTAAAATAGTATTTCCATTATCAGCAAGCTGCTGAATAATTTTAATCAATTTATCCAAATCATGCCAGTGAAGCCCGACAGAAGGTTCATCCAGAAGATAAAGTGTCTTGCCGGTTGCTCGTTTATTGAGTTCTGCTGCCAGTTTAATCCTCTGTGCTTCGCCGCCAGAAAGGGTTGTTGCACTCTGACCGAGTTTAATATAGTCTAAACCGACATCATTAAGAGTTTTTAGCTTGTTTGCAATCTGTGGTATGTTTTCAAAGAATTCATACGCCTCTTTTACGCTCATCTCAAGCACATCGGAAATAGTTTTGCCCTTATATTTGACTTCAAGCGTCTCATTATTATACCTTTTCCCCTTGCAAACGTCACATTTTACATAAACATCAGATAAAAAGTTCATCTCGATTTTTAAAACGCCGTCGCCCGCGCAGGCTTCGCACCGTCCGCCTTTTACATTGAAGCTGAAACGCCCGGGCTTGTATCCTCTCATTTTTGCCTCGTTAGTTTTTGCAAAAAGCTCTCTTATCGGAGTAAACACATCTGTATAAGTTGCAGGATTAGAACGCGGTGTTCTTCCGATTGGCGACTGGTCGATATCAATTATTTTATCCAGATTTTCAAAACCCAGAATTTCATCCACGCCCTGCGGTTTTGGTTTATTTTTGCGAAGTTTATGGACAGCATATTCATAAATCAATTCCTGCATAAGAGTTGATTTGCCGGAGCCGGAAACGCCTGTTAAAACGACAATTTTTCCTAATGGAATATCTAAATCTATGTTTTTTAAATTGTTTTTAAAAGCATTTCTAATCTGTAAATAATTACCATTCCCGGGGCGGATTCTCTCCGGTATAGGAATATAATACTCTCCGCTTAAGTATTTTCCGGTAATAGACTCTTCTGAGGCTATAATATCATCTACAGAGCCCTGTGCAATAATGTTTCCGCCATTAACACCTGCTTTAGGACCAATATCTACAATATAATCCGCATTTCTAATCGTATCTTCATCATGTTCGACTACAATGAGCGAATTTCCCATATTACGCAGCTTAAGCAGTGTCTTAATCAAACGGTCATTATCTCTCTGATGCAAACCGATAGACGGTTCATCAAGCACATACAAAACCCCGGAAAGCCCGCTTCCGATTTGTGTTGCAAGCCGTATTCTCTGCGCCTCTCCGCCCGAGAGCGTTCCGGAGGTGCGCGCAAGGTTAAGATAATTTAAGCCCACATCGCACAAAAATTTAAGCCTTGCGCGCACCTCGTCCAGAATTTGTTTTCCGATTTTCATCTGGAAATCAGAAAGAGTCAGATATAAATCCGTAACAAATTCATACGCCTTATCAACAGGCATAAGACAGAATTCATAAATATTTTTGCCGTTAATCCGAACTGCAAGCGGAAACGGTTTAAGCCTTGCTCCGCCGCATTTTTCGCACGGAGTCGTAATCATATATTTCTCAATTTCGGCTTTCCAGTATTCGCTGTCAACATTATAATGCTTCATTAAGAAAGGAATTACGCCGATGAATTTTTGGAGTGTCGTTCTGTACCTGTGGCTTCCGAACTCCCTTATTCTCATCGGAATTCTATCCTCTGAACCATAGAGAATAATATTTTGATGCTCTTCCGGCAAATCCTTAAACGGAATATCGAAATCTATATTATAAGCACTTTTTACCGCCGCTAAAACATCATCATAATAAGAAGTCGAGGACTTGCTCCACGGGTAAATCGCACCTTCTTTAATACTTTTAGTTCTATCAGGTATAACTAAATCAGGGTCAATCTTGAAATCGACTCCGATACCGCCGCACTTGTCGCAGGCGCCATAGGGAGCGTTAAATGAAAATATTCTGGGAGTAAGCTCTTCAAAGCTCAAATTGCAATCGGGACAGGCAAGTTTTTCGCTGTAAACTATTTCTTTACTTTCTGACTTATTATTTGAAGTTCCGCTTTCATCCGATATACATTTACCCCCGTCTATAACATCAATATTTGTTACCCCGTCAGCTTTCTTTAATGCTATCTGAACACTGTCTGCAATTCTTGATTTAGCAGCTTCTTTTACTACAACGCGGTCAATTACAACCGATATTGTATGCGCCTTGGTTTTTGCAAGCTTTATTTCATCCTCATCAAGGTTATAAATCTCACCGTCAACTTTAACTCTTACAAAGCCTTCCTGTCTTAATTCTTCAAAAAGAGATTGAAATTCCCCTTTTTTTCCTTTATCAATAGGCGCTAAAATCTGGATTTTAGTTCCTTCCGGAAGCTTGAGAATACTTGATACAATCTCATCAATGGTCTGGGGCTTAATCGGTTTTCCGCACTTTGGGCAATAAGGCGTTCCTATGCGGGCATACAAAAGCCTTAAATAATCATAAATCTCCGTAACCGTTCCAACCGTAGAGCGCGGATTGTTGCTTGTGGATTTCTGGTCAATTGATATAGCAGGCGTAAGCCCGTCAATATAATCTACATCAGGCTTATCCATCTGTCCTAAAAACTGGCGCGCATACGTAGAAAGGCTTTCAATATACCTTCTCTGCCCTTCTGCAAAAATTGTATCAAATGCAAGCGAACTTTTCCCCGAACCTGAAACACCGGTAAATACAACGAGTTCGTTTTTCGGTATCTCCAGCGATACGTTCTTTAAATTATGTTCCCTCGCGCCCTTAATCGTAATTTTATCTGACATACCAAAATTATACATCAAGATGTTTTCTTAAACTACAAAAAATTGAGTGTGTTATTTTGACCCGCTATACAATTCTATAGAAATTATACTTTCTCCCGCACAGAGGTTTTGTCGGTGGTGCATACTTACCAGACAATAACTTATAATTATATTATCTAAATAAACTGTTTTTTTAAAATTCATTTTATAATTTTTTATTTGTCTGTATTGACTACCCCCTCACCGCATCCGTAGTTTTCGGCTCCCGCCTCAAACACGGCTGCTCCTCTCCCGTAAGGAGAGGGAATAGTACCCTATGTTTTTATTTGGACACTAGTGCTCAAAAGGGGGGGGGGAGCAGGCGCCAAGCGTCCGGTGTTTCCTCCATTATAAGTATAACTGTCCGGTGAAAAGACAGAGTGAGCAGTTCAGATGCCGTATCAAATATTTTAAAGCAGAAGCTGTGTTCCGAGCATCAACCTGTGAGAATCTTCTAAGATATCATTTTGGCAAAAAACGTAGTTAAGCATTATTTTTACCGCCTGACCTTTTATAAAATAATTAAGTCCGGCCGAATATTCACGCCTTATATCGTCTGAAAAATTCTTGTCCGGAATATAATGGTCATACCGCGCAAGCAGCTGCAGCTTTGGCGTAATTTTGTACCCGACAGTTGAATAAAATCCTTCCGCCTGATTGGTTGAAATCATTCTTGCGCCGTTATATCCGTCAGCAGAAGCGTACTCAAAATTAGCCATAAAGTTTTTGTATTCATAACCTGCATACAAGCCGCCTACAAAATAATCAGTAACATTATTTCCGGCAGTAATTCCCCCTCCAAGGGTAAGATTTCCGTATTTACCCCTTGTTTTTCCAAGCGGTTTTAGATTAACCCATCCGGAGAATTCAGCCCCCGGGAAAAACTCTCTAAAATAAGTATCCGAACTATAACCGCCTAAATCGTATTCAATAAGGTCATAATTCCCTTTAACTCTCAACCCGACTTTTCTGGTATTACCAAAATTCCTTGATATTTGCGACCTCAAAATAAACGGAATAATCGTATCCGAGCGCGAGCCTTCATAACCTGTCGGTGTCCTTGTATTTCCGAGGATTATTGTATGATGGGGAATTGAAGCATTAGCCACATAAATATCAATCGGCATAGTTTGAAGAAAGGAATACCCTTCAACAGGATCAAACCGGAACCTTGCTTCATAAAAGTTTTGCCCGCCCCTGAATTTCCCGTTAATACCGGCCTGAATTGCGTTAAAATCATATAGAGTATCTCCGCCCTCTGATAAATCCATATCGACTGCACCTCTATAATAGCCGAACAAATGCATAGTCTCAATCGGGCCTGAAGCAAATTTTTTGGTTAGAATTCCATCCAGCAGGTAAGCCGAACTATTTGTATCTTTAACCTCTTTAGCTTTTATATCCTGGATTTTTTCATACAAAGTCAGCTCATCATCTTCATCAAAAATTTTACCGGCAGAAGCCTCTGGTTTGAGGTTATCATCGACTTCAAGAAGTACTTCCTCAATTGCAAAAGCAGAGAGAGGCAATATTAACAAAACAAAAACCAAAAGGAAATACTTCATTTATTAATTATAGCACAATACGCCCCTCCTTCATTTAAATGATTTTTGCTATCTGTGTTAGTTTATTTGATTGATTTTTCCATAATCACTTATATTAATATAAATAAAAATACTATATAATGATGTTATAATTGTTGACTTTAGCAGAAAGTTCATTAAACCAAATATATAAGTACAAGAAATAGGAGACCGCTTTATGGGTATGGCAGCATCACAAGCCAGATATTTAGCACTGGTAGCACGTAAATCCAATTGTGAATATGAAGGACAGCAGATAAATCAGGCAAGAACAGTTTTGTCAAACCAATCTGCAAATCTGTTTAACCAGATGTTAGGTTTAAGTGTTCCTGTGCCTCCAAGTACGCAGGATTTTACAAAAATGCAATACTCATTTACGGATGGTATTAATGAATCTACAATTGACAGCTGGCAGCAGCTTGCTTCTCCTGAAGAAGATTACAACTATGTTATAAATTATCACTACAACGCTGATGTTTATACAGGTTCTCAAAAGAAAATGAATGACCCGAAAGTTCAGTTTTCAGGTTCAATCCCAACTGACAGTACCGCTTATGCTGCGCAAATAACTGCAATACAAGAGGCTCAAAAAGAAATTGCCGATGCCCAGGCTGATTATGACGAAAAATTAGCTGCATACCAAACAAAACTAAGTGAAGCATCAAAACTCCAATCTTATGCAGACAGTTCAACAAGCGCAAATGTAAACAATGCTACGCTTAATGATGATGGGACATTTACCGTATCTACTACACAGGTAGATGACAATGGATATTTAATTTATGAATCAGCCGCCGGTTCCGATTTATATCGTTTTTATAAAGACGGGAATTTTTATATCAGAGTTGAAGATGGTGCAGGCGGATATACATATAATCTTGATGAAACAGAAGATAAGAGTCAGTATACTCCGGTTTCAGACCAAAAAACATATACGCCTTACGCTTCGTTATCTGATGCTGATAAACAAATTCTGACCTCAGCCGTTGAAGCTTTAAAGGCTAACGGGGCATTAGAAGAAGATTTTGATTTGAATGATGTTTATTATGACACCGCAAACCAAACAATAGCCTTTGAATCTGACTTAGGCTCATTAACCGGAGTTGGTACAGGTACAAAAACACTGCTTCCGTTATATTATATGGATGATCCGGCAGGAAAAGATGATACAGCCACCTGGAAATCTATTAACGGAATGAATGATGAAATAGCAAACCTGAAAGCTTTATCTGATACTGCAAAAGCACGTCTGGATTTAGCGCAGGCTACATTTGACGCAATGAGTGTTCCAAGTTACATAGGTAACTGCGAATTGAATGCATTGAGTGAATTAACAGAAGATCAAATGGCTGAGATTGCACAGGTTATCAAGGACATGCAGGCTCAAGGTATTGAAACAAATCTGACAAAATGTTTTGATACTTTAGACGGAACTTATAATGCAGATACTTATTCCGGCGGTATTTACAGCTTTACCCAAAACGGAGTAACTTATTATACAACATATTATGATTTAGCCGAAACAGCAAACAGCGGAACCGGTATAAATCATATTGATAACCAGCAGAAGCTCGCATACTACAATGCAACATATGTTTCCACAAAAATAGAAAAAACAGAAAAAGCCCTTCTTGAGACTGACGGGCAGGGAAGATTTACTTCCGTAAGAATTGGCGATGATACAATTACTTATACGCTTAATATGGAAACAATAACAGACGATGCTGCTTATAAAGACGCAATGAATCAGTATTATTATGAAAGTGCACAGTACGATAAAATGGTTCAGGATATCAATGCAAAAACTTCTCTAATACAGCAGGAAGACCAGCAGTTAGAATTAAGATTGAAACAATTAGACACCGAACAGAATGCACTTTCAACAGAAATTGATGCAGTTTCTAAGATTGTTAAAGATAACGTTGAAGACTCCTTCAAGACATTCGGCGGATAATAAAATAGCAGCATAAAGAGAAGTTTATAAGTTTAGAAGTTGAGTAGTTTATAAGAAATATAAATTGTTTTCAGCAAATAAACTAAATAAACAAAAGTAATAAACTAAAATTTCTTCTTAACTCCTAAACCGCTCAACTTCTAAACTAAAAAAGGATAAAACAATGTCATACAAGAACGATGGATACTTAGTAATAGCAAACAGATTCGGCTCCGCCTCCGCTGATGCAAAAGTTATGCTGTATGAAACCTATGACAGGTTAAGAGACTTAACTGTTGCAGGTTCAGGCAGCTCCGGAACCGGTTTTGAGGCTGCAGGCGGATTTTTATACCAGCTTGCAAGCTTATTTGCTCCATCAGCATTTATGACAACCTTAGGCGGAACAACCGCAATGAATATCCCCGGAACATCTTACTGGAGCCAGTATACAGGCGGAACCGGAGGTACTACCGGCACCTATTCTTCTTTTGGAGTAAACAGTTTAGGTAATTATTCCGGCTTCCCGAGCGGTTATGCGGCAAACTATGGCTACAGGCAGAGCGGATATACAACAGGCGGCGCTTCATCTATCGGAGATTTATTAACCGGTTTTGGGTCTTCTGACGGCGCAACAACCGGTTACGCATCAGGAATAGGAAGCATTGCAGATATTGCAAGCACGGCTGCGTACGGCGTTGGAACCGCAAACGGCTACGGTATAGGAGCTGCAAATATACTTATGCCTTTAGCAGGTATTGTATCAGGCTGGGGCGGAATTATGACCGCTGCAGCGCCTTATTTGGGAGAATTTGGGCTTCCTGCAGTTGTTATGGGCAACTTGATGCAAGGAACAACTTCCGCTGCGCTTTCTGCTTATCAAACAGTTTCCAGCAACGTTATTGCAAACGCCGATACAATACTTTCACAAAAAGTCGCCAACATTGAAACTGTTTGCAAAATGCTTGATACTCAATCTGATGTCGTCAGAAAAATGCTTAAAGATGATATTGAATCTGCAAGCAAAGATATTCAAGACTTGTAATAATTAGGGGCGCCGGTTAACACCTCACCCCATCCCTCTCCTCAAGGAGAGGGGGAGAAATATTTATGAGAGAACGTACTTTTTTGAGAATAATGCTGGATATTATATTCAATAACGCTGTTTTCAGAACAATAGCGTCTATTGTAAATTTTTGTAACGAACAGAGGTATTATAACCGAAAAGAATTAAAGTTTTTGAAAAAAATGCCGTTAAATAATAGTGTAGTACAAAACGACTATTACAAAAGCAAATTTGCGTTTACCAGTATCACCGGCAAAAGGAAAAATTTAAATTAAGATGTTAACATTTGTAACAAATACCTCTCAAAACAAGCAATTATTTGCAATTACATGTTTTATAATACATGTAGGCTTAGATCGTATAGGAGTAAAAGCTTATGCGTGAAGAACTACAAGCAAGTATAAAACGGTTAGTGAACTTTATGAATTTTACCAGATCATTTTTCAAACGAAAAAATCCATTTAAAGCACTTGCCGTAAGTTTAATTTCCAGCCTAAAGGATATGCTTACCATAAGACAGAAGCTTAAAATGGCAAAGTACAGGGTAAACTATCACAAACACCAGCTTCATAAGATGGAAAGTTTAATAGCAGAAAGCAATGAGCACACATTCCTGAAAGGCAAGAATTTAAACGAAACAAGGTAGAAGGAATGTATTATGGGATTAATTGCTTCCAGTTTCAGAATGATGTATCTCACTGCGTATAAGATTACGCTTGAGACTAAAATCCAGTGGATTGCTTCGGCAAAGATGGAACTTGTTGCCTCTTCTGATGAGATTATGGCACTCGGAAATGATTTGGATCCTGAAAATCCTGCAGTAAAACAACTTGAAGCACGAAGAGATAAGTTAATCATACTGGAAAAGAAACTTGATTTACAAATGCAGGAATATCAGAACAGACTCAAGATGGTAGATGCAGAAATGCAATCTGCACAGGGTGCTGTGGATGCTTCTATTCAGCGTTCTTTCTCCTATAACTTCCAATAATATGATATTTTCTAATTAGAACTAGGATTTAAGAGGATATAGCGGATAGTTAATCTATAAATATCATATATTAACTAACAAAACTATGTTATATTATTATTATGCAGCGAAGGACATACCTTAACGGAAGTGTAAAAGACGGAAAAATTATGAGATGGCCGATTAACAATCTGGTCGTCTATATTGCGCCGATGAAATTTTATTCCAAACCTGGAGAAGATGCGAAATTCCGTAAAATGGTAATTGATGCATTTAACGTCTGGTGCGCTGCAACAGGCGGTAAGTTGAGGTACAAAGTTACAAGTGTTCTTCTGGAATCAAATATAAATGTTGACTGGAAGCGTGTAGACAGACAGGCTCTGGGGCATTGTTACTTCAGCTGGGATCCGCAGGGACGTCTGTATGGCGCAGAAGTCGCAATAGGACTTA
>CALVEE010000003.1 GCA_944326495.1 Candidatus Gastranaerophilales bacterium
ATTTTTGTACTTAACTCTCTGTACGACAATAACAGCAATGAGTATAACCATTACTACTATTGCAGCGGTTAATAATGCATTCATCTAGCACCTTTTCCTTTTCTATTTTTTTATATATACACGACATCCGGGCACATATAACCTACCCGGCAGATATTAAATTATTTTTAACAATCCTTTTTATCGCATATATTTCCAAAAATTTTTATACTACTACTGATATTATAATATCATATAAAGATGAATTTGTACATAAAAAATTTTAGCTTAATATAAGCGTTACAGAGCCAAATTTGTTAAGAATTTTTAATTTCTATAAAGATTTGTAAAAAAATCACAAGAAACAGTTTACTTTTGTTATATAGTGTTGCAATAATGTTATTGTAAGAAGTATATATCACAAATCTAATAAGTAAATACATGGAATGTATATTTGGAATAAGTGGCGCAGGCAAAGGATGCAGGCAAGCTTATGAAAAATGTGTAGAGAATCGTTTAAGAAATCAAAGGGTAAACAAACGGGATAACTTATTATTTAAGATGTATACGAAGAAGTACATATCAAAAATATAAGGAGAGAATTTTAAGGAAAAAGCCGCGGGACTACCAAAGGCTTATTCAGGCTGTTTATTACCAATAAACAGTCAATGGAGAAACTATGCCTAAATTAAGGCATAGTATTTCCAGCTATCACAAATATCAATAGAGTGCTGCACAACGGATGTGCAGTTTGGGGTAAGCTGCGCCTTTTGTTTGGGGGCGTAATTTGCTCCGCCAAAGTACATATCAAAGAAAGAGAGAAAGGAGATTCAACTATGGCACTCACAATCAACACAAACATTTCGTCAATCATTGCTCAAAGAAGTTTGAACAATGCGACGACAAACCTGAACACATCTTTAGAGAGAATGTCAACAGGTTACAAAATTAACCACGCAAAGGATAACGCAGCAGGTTATTCTATTGCAAATATGTGGGAAACTCAATTAGGTTCATTAGACGTTGCTGCTGATAACGCAGCTACTGGTTCTGACTTACTTACTACTGCTGAACAAAGCTACGGTTTGTTATCAGATCACTTGCAGCGTATCAGAGACTTGACCGAACAAGCTGCAAACGGAACTTATGCTTCTGCTTCATTAAAGGCTATTCAATCAGAAATTGAAGCAAGATTAGATGAAATTACACGTGTGGCTCTAAACTCTGAATTTAACGGTATTAAATTAATGGCTTACCAATCTAACGGTGTTCCCGCCGGTGTTGGTATTACATCATCCGGTATTAACTTACAGGTTGGTCTTTATGCTGAAGAAAACAGTGTAATTAATCTGGATGTAAGCTTATTCACAAGTGCTACCATTAGCGGATTATTTTCAAAGATTGCCAAAGCCGGAACTGCAAGTGATAGTACTAATCCTGCCACTCTGGATGAAATGATAGAACAGGCAAGCAACGGGAAATATGCCAACCTTGAAGCAGCTGTTACTGCTGACGAAACCGATAATTTATTAAACAGAGTCTTTGCAGCAGCATGCAGTTCATTAGTTTATGATGATACTACAGGTGAATATACTCTTGCATCTGATAGTGATACTCACTTTGGAGCAAAAGAAATGTTAGGTTTCTTGGATGCTGCAATCGATGATATATCATCACGCGTAACCAGAATCGGTGCTGCTCAAAACAGGGTAGAATCAGCTATCACAGCTCTGGATGTACAGTCACAAAACCTGACATCTTCACTATCTACTTTGAGAGATACAGACGTCGCAGAAGAATCTTCAAACTATATTCAATCACAAATTCTTCAGCAGGCATCTGCAACTCTATTAGCAACTGCTAACCAAACACCAAGTATCGCATTGAACTTAGTATAATAGCAGGTGAATTATGGAGAAAGCTGATAATTCTCGTGCAGTTGTTGGTTAGGGAGTTGATGGTAAATAAAAGGAGAGCATCGAAAACATTCGGTGCTCTTTTTCTATGTTAACATATTTATATGGTTAAAAAAGTTTTGCTTTCTTTAATAACTGTTTATCAAAAAATTTCAGCATTGACACCGCCGCGCTGCCGGTTTTATCCGACTTGTTCGGAGTATATGAAGATGGCTGTTATAAAATACGGAGTAATTAAAGGGGGCTGGCTCGGGATAAAAAGAATTTGCAGATGTCATCCCTTAAATGAAGGCGGATATGATCCTGTTCCGTAAGATTAAGTTTTAAAAGAGGATAAATAATGATAATAATTTTTTCAGGAAAACAATATTCCGGCAAAGATACTGCCGCAAAAATATTAATGGAAGCCATGCCGGATTTCAAACGCTGTGCAATGGGTGATATTATTAAGATAGAATACGCCAAACAACACGGCTTAACAGTTGAAGATATTGAGGCTGATAAAGCCAAATACCGTCAAGGGTTAATTGACTTAGGCAATTGGGGCAGGAAGCAGAGCCCTGATTACTGGCTTAATAAGATTATTTCGCAAAAAGGAAATCTTGTTGTAACAGATGTTCGGATTAAGCATGAATACGAAGTATTTAAACAGGCGGGCGCAATATCTATAAGAGTTGAAGCTTCCCGTGAAGTTCGCGAAAAACGCGGCGGCAAGCTTGTAGGCGAAAATGATGTTACAGAAGTCGATTTAGACGATGTTCGGGATTGGAATTTTCTACTCGACAATAACAAGGATTACGAAACATTGAGAAAAAATGTGCTAAAAATTGTTGAACAATTGCGTTAAGCATATATGGCCTCCTTTTTGGGTTCTGTGTTTTGTGCAAGCATCTGGGTATTATTATGGTTTTTGGGGTAAATTAATCTGTTTATTCCGCTTCCCATCAAGCTGAACAGCACGCCGGTTACTGAACCGTAGATTAAGCTTTTTACTCCGGAAAAGAGCATAGCTGTTAGAGCGATTGAAGTTCCGACACCTGCTACAGCCGGAAATCCTGCTGTAATAGCATTTGATATTCTCTCTTCTTTAGAGTGTGCAGTACTTACTGCAATACCGCTTAATCCGACCATAGCAAGACCTGACAGGATATCAGTCGGAGCACCGCCTATCATTAAGTCTCGTTTCTTG
>CALVEE010000004.1 GCA_944326495.1 Candidatus Gastranaerophilales bacterium
ATTTGAAGAAACCTGTGTATTTCCGCTTACAAAATTAGTAACGCCGGTCCCTGTAATATTTTCATTTAGCACATCAACATTGTTTAACGGATTATTAAAGTCCCATTGTTCCTGATTACCGTTTAAGCTCAATGTTCCGTTATTAGATATTGCATTATCAATAACCAAATCATTGACATTTGTTCTCAGTGTACCGCCGTTTGCTATATTTAAAGAGTTCTGGTCAATAGCGTTTGCAACAACATTAGCACCGTTTTGTACATTTGTTACGCCTTGCCCGCCCAAAGTTCCCAGACCGAGTGATGATAAGTCGATATTTTTATCTGTAATAGCACTATTAATAGTAATATTGCCTGATACAAGGTTTAATACATTATCGTTATAAATATCGTCACTTTCTGTAGCAAATTCAACTTTCTTGCCTTCAGCAGCCTCAATATTTACAGTTCCCATGTTGAATATTGCACCGCCGGCAATTTCAGCGTTGTTTCCGGAGAAGACAGTGTCTTGCCCCTTTGTCGTAATTGTGATTTGAGAATTAGTGTCACGGGTTATTGTATAGCTATTGACCGTAGGTTCTTCATCTTCTCCGTTCTCTGTATAACCTATATTTGCTCCTGCATTATATATAGCACCACCTAAGAAGTTAGCTTTGTTATTTGTAAAGCTTCCGCTTATACTTTCTATAACACTATTACTACCTTCTGAGAGATTAGTTGTTACATTGGCGATTGCACCACCTAAATCAGTAGTGTTGTTTGTGAAATTTACGGAAATATCTTTTAAACCGGTAGAGTTTACAACCCCGACTGTACCGGCAGAAGGTAGTTTACCGGCATTAGGGTCATAAACATTATGGTGTACATAATTTGCAATAGTACCATTGGTAATCTTTAAATCTCCATTATTATTACCGGCAAAATTGTCACCTATAAAAAATAAACCATCAGAAACATCAGACCCGTTTTTACCGTCAATAGTAAAACCGTTTAAGTCAAGGTTAATTGTTCCATTATCATGAAACGCAACATTTTTGTCTTCACCAACTACTTGAATTTTCTCAGGGGTAATATTTCCTGATAATGTAAAATTCCCTCCCGAGCCTATTCCGTCTCTTACATCTGAAAAGGTTTTAACAATTTCGTCCCAACTGTTTAACTCTGCGGCATTAGCGGTATTTAACGATACCGCTGTACATAGCAGTAATGCAGCCAATAGTTTCTTCTTTCTCATTTTTCCCCTCATTATTTTTTGCTTACTTCTGTTTAAAAGTGATGTTTGTAACAACAATAATTTAATTTGTTTATATTAATCACCTTTTTAACTTTAGTAGCTATTCCACTAAATAATTGATAACACAAAAAACAAAAAGTGCCAATAGCGTCAATAAATATGTTGATAAAATTTGCCGTAATTATCGTGTTGAGATTCTGATGTTTGACTGAAAATAGTACAAAAGAGGTGATATGAAGAATACTGCATTTGGTAAAAGACTTAGAGAATTAAGAAAATCAAAGGGTTATACGCAACAAGCATTAGCAGAAAAAGCAGAAATTGATGAAAAACACTTATCACGTGTTGAAAACGGCAAGTATTTCCCTTCGTACGCAACATTAAATAAATTACTTAGCGCATTAGGGGTAACACTTGAAGAAGTAGGAATAGAGTTAGAACAAGTAGAAATCAAACAAAATCCGTTATATTCAAAAGCCTTGCAGATACTCAATTCCGCTAAAGATGACAATGAACTGGCATGTTATATTGAAGCATTAAAGACTATTCAAAAGGCACTTAAATTAAAATAATTTCATATATTTATATCGTATAGAGATATTGTTACAGAAGTAAAAACCAGCATGTTAATTGGTTTATAGAGAAATTGAATCAAAACTCGTGGTTTTACAATAAAGAAAAACCCTCTAATGGTGATTACCAGAGGGCTTTCTGCTTTCTAAGGAGCAATCATTCTATTTGAATCTGTTAGTCTATAAAAAGTGTACTTTTCGTGGACTGTTTTAATTTCCCGTAAATCATTAATTTTTCGTAAGGGATTTTCAGTAAAGAAGGTACATGAAACACACTTAACTTTTTATAGACTCTGCGTATTTGTAGAATGTACTCTTTGCGATATTGCACATAGACATAACGTCTTTAACCTTAAGCAATTTTTGTGAATAGAGTTCATAAGCACGTATAAAATCTTTCGGGATTTCTGATTTAGGTCTTCCAAACTTAACACCTCTTTGTTTAGCACTTGCAATGCCTTCTGATTGTCTAGTTTTAATATTCATTCTTTCTCGTTCAGCAACGTATCCTAGCAATTTAAGAATTATGTCTGTAATCAATCTTCCTGTAAGTCCATTTTGATTATCTCGGGTATTTAAAACAGGCATGTCAAGCACTTGAATATCTACACCCATATTTACAAGGGCTTCCCATTCATTGCATATTTGCTTGTAATTTCTTCCAAACCTATCAATAGAGTGCACAATAACAAGGTCGCCGGCTCTTAATTGTGATTTCATCTGCTGATATTTTTCACGACCGACAAAGTTTTTACCTGAAGCTTTTTCAATAATGATTTCATCAACTTTAAATCCTCTAAGACTGTCAAGCTGTCTATCTTCCTTTTGTTCCCTTGTTGAAACTCTAATGTATGCAAATACTTTACCCATTTTCAATCCTTTCTTTTTAGTTTAGGGAATTTTCAGATTTCCCGTAAATTTTACATCCTGTGGCACAATCATAGTTTATAGATAAGGTAGTCAATTCCAAACGGTTTAATATGTATAACAGCTTCAGCTTGGTTCTTAAATCTAAAAATTAAATCAAAATCTTCCGTAATCTTTGATGGCTTTAATCCATACGGCTCGAGTTCATTTAAAATCAAATCTTTATAGAAATCAAAATCCAAATCCTCGTCCCTATCATACAGGTGGCAATATTTATAATAGGATAGAATTATTTCAGATTGTGTCTGTTTGACTTTTTGCAGTTCTCCTTTAAAGTCTTCAAATGTTTTTATTTTAACTTTTTCTATTTTTTCCATGATTAATTCCTTTATTTGATATAAGGGGGATTAATTCCCCCTTATAATCATCTATGCTACTAAATTATCACTTGGATTATCTTGCATATTAAACACATCAGTATCCTTATTTGAATCTGATATTTCTTCAATATCGTATTGATTTATAAAACCTTTCCACATTTCCAAGAATTCAGGATAAGCATACTCGCCATCGCAGGAGATTTTAACATATTCTTCACCTGTGTATAATCTCTCAAAAGGCTTATCACCAATGTATTTACTTATGTAATAGTCATAATCACATTCTTCATACCCAACGATAAAACCAATCTTTAAATATTCAATATCTAATCCATAAGGCTCTTTATCAGATTGTTTTTCTTTTATATCGATAATCATGCCTCCATTGTTGTTATCGGTTTTATTGAAATATCTTTTAATAACCTTTTTGTCAAATACATCCGGGATTGAAAGGCTTCCTTTTCTGAAATTTCTTTCCAAATACAGTGAATGCTCACAATCAATAATCTTCATAAAGTCTTTTAATGTCTTGTCATACTCTCTGTTTGTTACCATTTCCATAAAGGCTTTAATAAAGTTATTGTGCATAAATCGACCTATACCCCATTGATGGTGAATTAATCTTATATTTACCTTACCATTCCAATATGTCCTTTTAATTAAAAATGCTGTTCTTTGTCCCATTGCTTTATATCCTTTCACATTAATTTATTACTTCTTAACCATTGCCCCTTCAAAGGGGAGGGGAATAATCCCCTAAGATATTGTGAATTTCCTGTATGTAGTTTGTTTGATAAAAGAATTGTATAGTTCTAGGTATTTCTTTTTGAATGCTGATGTGTTGAAGTTATTTCTAACTACATTTGTAAACCTAATGGTAAATGCTCCGATTTGTAATTCTTCTAAACCCGCGTTATCTAATAGCTTTTTAAGTTCGGCTTCTTTTTCTTCCCGGAGTTCTTTAAGTTCTTTTTCTTTTGCTTCATAGGATTTAATTAATCTGATTTCATTTTCAATGTTCAAGTTTGTTGTGATAATTTTGTTTTGCATGTTTTTGCTCCTTTTTATTTTGTTCAATAATCAGAAGCAGCACTGCTTTCGGTCTGATGATGCATCGTTTTTCTCATCTTGTCAAGTGATATTGATAGAACTATATGTAACAATTTACAGGGATTTTAGCTTAAAATCTCACAGAAACTGTCCAAAGTTTCAGAAACTTTACCCCTGCAATGCAATTCAATGAGTAAATAAAACCTAATTAATCCATTTAATAAAGGTTTCGCCGCAATATCCCTTTTCCCAAATAAACCATGCATAGGCGATAGCAGAAGATGTATATGTTTCAAAATCGCCGTTTTTTGCACAATTGATTCTTGCACTTGAAACATAAACAGTCTTAGGAGGATATTTATTGAATAATTCTTTCCTAGCTTTCCCTTCCAAGAACAGGACTTTAAGAAACATACAGACTTTACGACCGACATCAACTTTGTTTAAAGCATGTTCAACAAATTCTTGAGCGTATTTGTATGGCGGATTGGTTACTATATCACCG
>CALVEE010000005.1 GCA_944326495.1 Candidatus Gastranaerophilales bacterium
CAAATAAAAAAACTATAAAGTGAATTTTTAAAAAACAGTTTGTTTAAAATAATATAATTATAAGTTAATGTTGGACAGTTGTGCACAACTACATATGCATTTATTCAGTTTATCAATGTATGCGTCATATGAATAGGCGCAACAAGAACTACAATTAAGTTAGCTCCTGAAGCTATTGTAACATGTTCACCCATTTTGCGCTCTCCGCCAGGAACAGCCTGCAGCACTCCCATAGCTCTAAACATTGTCCATCTCTGGTAGTGCGGCATACGTATGTATTTAGCAGGAGGAGTAAGTTCGCCGCCTATAACATTATTATTAGCAGTATATATATAAGATTTTATCGGAATTTCAAACCCGTCAGGAAGGCACATCTTATTTACGAACACCATCATTGCTGCATTTGTACCGATTATCGGTTCATTTTTTTTATCAATATATCCGGAAAGCTTTGTTCCTTCAGGTATTACGTTTTTATTGTAGAGATAAATATCAGTTGTTGTTATAAAATTTACTTTATCCCCCTCTTCACAATAAGCCGTCGAAAATTCTTGAAGTGATATTACCGGAATATGAGTCCCCGCCGGAATATCAAATTCGTCATACTCACGTAAATTTACTTCCGCAGCCTGAACAAAATTCATAAACATTACTATAATCAATATTAATAAGTATCGCATATTTATTATTATAATATTTTATACAAAATTGTCTATCATTGACGCGAAGATTTCTTTTCTTGAATTAATCCGGGTTCCGCGTCTGAACCTGTAACTTTTTTTCTTAATATAAAAGTGACTTTAGGCAGAGCACAAGCCAGGACAAAACTGCTTAGGCCGACAGTTGCAAGAATATTGCCGGATTTAACTTCGAGAGCTTTTTTAGCAAACTTCTCAATATTTCCGCTCTCTTTTGCCTGCTTCGCAAACTTTTCTATCTCTTTTTGAAATTTTTGAACTCTCGCTTCATCTACAAAAGCTCTGGGGTCTCTTATTCTGTTTTTCAAATACTTTACTCCACAGTATTTTTCACTTAGTTTAGAAAATTTAGAATTTGGATTACGGTCTAAAAAGTCTATAATATCATCTTTAGGCATTTCTAATTTATTTTCTTTGATTTCTTTTAAAAATTCTTTATCGTTTAATAAATTTGGATCAAGATTAACGTTGGTTTTAAAAACTTTTCCGGAAAAAGAATCAAAAGCTTTCGCAATCCATATTGGAGCAACAAAATTCAAAAACATCATCATAGACATTTTAAATCCCATTTCCATTTTTTCGAACTTATTTCGCGCAGTTCCGACTCTGCCTACAGTTAGACCTCCGTCAGTTATTGCCATTTTGTGAACTGTAGACATATTAGCAAGTGACGTTGAAACCCCTTTAAAGGAAACATTTTCAGCATTAACAGCCTGTTTTAATATTTTTACTTCCTCTTTTTGTGCTTCTTGTCTTTTTCTGATTTTATCGGTCAGAGCAAAGTTAAATTTGGGTAAAAAATATCCCATAACAGCAATCGGAATAGCTGTCGACACAATAAACTTCCCCGCAAGCAGTTTTTGATATACAGATTTATTTTTTAAAACTTTCTCCATCTGTTTAACTTCTTCAGGAGCTAGATTCTTAAATTTTTCTATATTATATTTTAATCCTTGTCTGGAATTTTCTTTAAGCAGACTTGGGTTAACTTTAGGGTTATACCCCATTTTTTTTATTCCCCAGTCGCAAAACTTATCCATGAGAGGAATTCCGCCAAGCCAGATAATTGAAGTGCCGTACTCGTCTATTAAACGTTCTCTTGTTGCATTAAAAGCCATTTGCTTTGAATCCTTCAGGTTTTGCCTGTATGTCAGGATTACTTTTGATGGTACTTCGATGCCGCAATCGCGGACTATTAAAGGGTAAATACTTGAGTTATTACCGATTGCTGATATTATATTTACTAATGACATTTTCAGGTTTCTCCTTTATTAATCGTACTCTTCACATCTCTCAAAATATCCCGAAAGAGCCGATTAAAGGAGTTTTCAGAGAAGCAGCAAAACTCCGGGCCCTTTCGGGTCGCGATGAGCATGATGGAATTTTGCGATTGATAAATCTGTCATAGTCTTATGTTAACATGAATGAATTTTATGTAAAGAACTACATTGTATATAAATTATATTCTTTAAATAAATGCAAAACCCGGACAGAAATATATACTTCTGCCCGGATTCTTTATGATTAAGGATGCAAGAAACTAAGCTACTTTCTTTAATATTATGAAACTGTTTGGTGCAAGTGAGAGATGTTGGTTCATATTATTAATATCATCTCTGCCTGCGTTTGAATAACCGGAACCTCCGTATTCTTTATTGTCACTGTTAAAAACTTCTTTCCAATTGCCGCCCTGCGGGAAACCATAGTATTCATACGTTCCGTTATGGAAACCATAGCCGTAGTTTTTGATAACAAGAAGTTCTTCATTGCCGAGTTTTAAATGATGGCTGTGAACAAGATGCTGATTATCTTTATAAGTAGCGACAACTTCACCTTTTGCTAGGACTTCTGAATTATTAAGCAGTTCCATTAAATCAGAATTGAACTTAACCATTTCCTGTTTCATATTTTTATATAAGCCGCCCATTGGTACTGAATCTATAATACAATCCGGACGTGCTGCTGTTTCCAGAGTATCATAACCTTTTTTATTTACAATACTTTCTCTTTCCTGAGGATTAGCAATCCTTTTTGCTTTATCATCAGAAAGTTCTCTGAAAAATTTAAAATAAGACAAGTCGCCTTCATCGTCACCTTGAAAATACATTTTAGGTCCGGGTGTTGTCATAACAGTTCCCAGTATAAGCTTTTGCTTGGCAACAGCAGTTTCAAACACATTGATAAGCTCTTGCTTCGGTATAAATCTGTTTAGACCAAAAGATTTTTCAGCTTTCGATATTTCATCATTTGTCATATCTTTAAATCCCTCAGAAACAACAAGTTCTGCTAAATCTTGAGCGGCATGAGCTGCTTTTTGGCCTTTTGAAGCATCACTATTTCCATCAACCGAAATAAACAGGTTAAAATGCCTTGTCATATATTTAGGAATAAATCTAGTTCCGTCTTCATTACCTATTTCATCATGACTATAGCCGTATTTTACTCTGTAGTGAGAAGTTTTAAGGTAGTTGTCTAAATCGTTAAGAGCAAATGTATTTGGCTCTAATACAGATTTTTCAAGAGCTTCTTTATACTGAGAATCCCATTCGCTGTCAAAGCCGATACTCCAAGGACTTGTTTTTAATCCCTTTCTGTTGCTTTCAACATTATGGTCAACAAATTCTAATTGCTCATCATGGGTTATATGCGGAGGCTCATAATAACTTGTAATAGAATGACGTTTATGGCCATGGTCTTCTGCTATCAAGAAAACTTCCGGAGCATGTTCGTTAACTTCTACTGCAATCTGTCTTAATAAATAGTCTGAACCGACTTTATTCGTAAGGTCAAACCTGATACCGTCAACCTTGAATTCTTTTGCCCACCATAAAGCAGCATTTGTCATCCAGTCTCTTACATTTTTGTTAGTATCACCTTCATAATTAAGAAGATTTCCAAAATCTCCCGACCCTTTAATATATGGGCCTGTTTGACTCAAATAATCCCCATCCGGCCCCATGTGGTTTGGAACCATATCAATGATTACATTCAAACCTTTGCCATGAGCGTAATCAACAAGCTCTTTTAACTGTTCAGCACTGCCGAGGTTTTCATTTACCGCAAATTTATCGACCCCGTCATACCCCCATTGTTTGGAATATGCGTTTTCAACCGGCATAAGTTCAATTGCCGTAGCAGTTCCTTTTTTTGCAATTGTATCAATTCTTGATTTTGCAGCTTCAAAAGTTCCTTCTTTGGTTAAGGTTGGAATGTTAACTTCATCAATAACGAGTCTTTCAAGACCTCTTAGAGGTTCATCAGGTTTTCTTACAATTCTTCTGGGATCTTTGCCTTCCAGCCAATCAGTGTTTTTCCATTCATAATTATCTGTATCATAGACAGAGCTCCAGCCATGTATATTTTCCTGTTTCTTAGAATACGGATCTTTTACCATATTTACATCATTATCTTTGGTAACTACAATATATCTGTATTTGTCATTGGGCTTTGCATCTATGTTATTTGCTTCATAGACACCCTCACCTTTATTTTCCATAGGGTAGATTTTAGAATTTTCATCCGCCGGAGTTAATTCATTATGAATACCTACGGCGGCTGCAGCTGTAGTTAATCCTAGTACACCAACAATGCGTTCTTTTACATTAGAAAGTGCTCCTGCCGCTTTATCGGCTACCTCTACAAATACAGCTTTAGCATCAGGAAAAGAAAATAACTTAAAATTTGTTTTTCCTTTTTGCTTAACATAATTAGCTCCCCAGCTGGCATGTTCTGCCCAGTTTCTCCTGAAAGACGGGGTTTGTTTTTGTACTACGGGGCGTGGTGCCCTTGCAACACCAATGTTTTCAACTCTCATTTCAAATCTCCTAACACACACTAATACACTATCAATTAACCATATTTTTTTTATTAAATCTATTGATCTTTAGATTTAAATCCGAAATTTTTAAGGGTTTTGTCACGTTTTCTCCAATCTTTTTCAACTTTTACTTCCAGATTCAAAAACACCTTTTTACCGGCAATCTCTTCTAATTCAACCCTTGCTTCTGTTCCTATTTTCTTCAATAAACTCCCTCCCTTTCCGATTAAAATACCTTTCTGGCTTTTTTGTTCGCAATAAATTATTGCGTATATTTTATCTATCTCTTCGTTTTCTTCATATTTTTCGACCATTATAGCTACAGAATGCGGAATTTCATCCTGTGTATTTATTAAAATTTTCTCTCTTATAATTTCTTCTGCAACAGAGCGCATGCTCTCTTCTGTCACAATATCATCCGGATACATTTTTTCGCCGTCAGGAAGCCTTCTAAATATATTATCAAGGAGCGTATCTTTATTTCTTCCTGTTTTTGCGGAAATTTTTAAAACCGGAATATTTTCACTAAAAAGTGTTTTATAAGATATTAAATTTTCTTCAATTTTTTGTATATTTTTGATTTTATCAACTTTATTCATAACCATGACCACTGGTATTTTAATATCCTTAAGCAGGTTTTCCACTATCCATCTGTCCCCCCTGCCGGCCGGTTCAGATCCGTCTACAAGAAATAATACTAAGTCCGCATCCGGAACTGCAATTTTTGCCTCATCGAGCAAAAATTCGCCAAGCTTGTTAAGCGGTCTGTGAACTCCGGGAGTATCTACAAACACTACTTGCCCTCTATCCTCCGTTAATATACCCTTAATTCTCTTCCTTGTAGTTTGTGCCTTGTCTGTTGTTATTACAATCTTCTGACCCAAAATCTGATTCAAAAGAGTTGATTTGCCAACATTAGGCCGCCCTAATATTGTTACAAAACCACACTTCATAATTATTAAGTATATCAAAAAATTAATCAGCCAAGTGGTTTTTTAAGTTTTGTAAACATAAAAAGCAATTTTTAGAGCAAAATTATCTTTATGTATATAAGGGATAATTAAGTTAAGGGATTATTTATGACATTTACATCGTTTACACCAACCTGGAATACTAATTTTAATACCTGGGGACTGAATTCATTTTCTTCTCCCTGGAGCAGCTCATCATCTTCATCAAAGACAGAAAAAGAAGAAACTTATAAAGAATATCAGGAGCGTTTGAAAAAAGAAAGGGAACTTGCTGCTGAAGAGATAAAAATTAAATATGCAAAACAAGAGCTTAAAAGAGAATATGTTGAAGAATTAGCAAATGTAGACAAAAACATGGCAAGAATAAAAGCCGGTAAAAAAGCTGATGGTTCATCAACAGTAACAGCGTCAAGCAAGGATTTGGGATTCTGGGGAAAAGCTGGGAGATGGCTTTCTAATGCGGGAACTGCATTAAAGAATATGGGGAAAAGTTTTATTGGCTATAAAGAAGACGGCTCATGGAGCCTTGGAAAATGTCTTAAAAATATTGCAATTACAGCTGGTGCAGTTGCTTTAACGTTTATTCCGGGCGTGGGACCTGTTATAGGAGCTGGCATGCTCGCAACGGGTGTTATCGGCGGTACAATAGGAGCAGTAAAAGGAATATCTAAACTTGATGATGTGAAAACCGATAGAGAAAGAGATAAAGTTCAACAGGAAATCTGTGCAAATATCTTTGTCGGTATAACATCCGCCTTCGGCTTAAAGGGCCTCGGAAAAGGTTTTAGAACCGCATCCTCAACATCTGCAAGCGCAAGTAGTGCAGCTCCAAGAACAAGCATTACCGGTAAAATCATTGAAAAGACATCAAACGCTGGCAGAGATATGACCGTTAATGCTTATAAAGCCGTGAAACATAGTGTTAAACAAGACCTGAAAAACATCCATGACAATGGCTTCTGGCAAGCTTACAAATCAAAAGCCTCTTCGGCATATAATAGCATCAACAGCTGGAAAGAAAGATATAATAATAAACGTGCAGAGCTGCAAAAATCCGTTGAAACAAGACTCACTGACGTAGATAATCAAATTAATGAAATACAAAATTTAAGCAGGATAAATGGCAGATTAACACCTGCAGAACAGCAAAGGTTGGCTTTACTAAAAGAAGAAAAATTATTACTTCAGAAAAACCAAAAAGAATTGAATATGTATTTTGGTGCAAGTACAAAAGAAAAGAGTATGTATGATAAGTTATTGAACGATAACTCCGGTATATGGGCTCAAAAGAGGATTGCTAACAGACAAGCTTCTAATACGCCGAACCGTATTCAGGGTAAAGATATTCCGGAAGCACAGCTATCTGCATTTTATAAAAGAATTCTTGCAGAACAAAAGAAATATTCAAAAGCTGTAAATGAATTAACCAAAATAAAGGAAAATGTAATGCGTTCAATGGCAAAACATCCAGACGATAATGTTGTAGAACTTTCTCGCTATATAACAGATTTGAATGTTCATAAAAAATGGTATAAACCGTCAAGCTGGTTTAAAA
>CALVEE010000006.1 GCA_944326495.1 Candidatus Gastranaerophilales bacterium
AGACAGAAACAAGCTTCAGATTGACGGCTGTACCGAAGATGTTATGGCATTAGATAATCTTAATGACAAACTCAAAGCATTTAATTGGGATGTTATTGAAATTAACGGCCATGATATAGGGCAGATATATGAAGCCGTTGAGAAAGCAAAAAAAGCTTCAAAACCCTGTGCAATAATAGCCCATACTATTAAGGGGAAAGGCTGTTCTTTTATGGAAAACAAAGCCGCATGGCATGGAAAAGCGCCGAATGAAGAAGAATTAAATCAAGCTTTAAAAGAATTAGGAGAGGAGTAAATATGGTTGTAAAAACATGTCCTTTTGCAGAAAACAGAGTATGCAATGATGAATGTCCGTTATTCATTTCACCGGACGAATTAAACGAGTTTGTAGTTGCAAGACTATCTTCTATTGGTGTAATTAATCGTTCAGACGGCGGCTGTTCTTTAAAAATGCTTGCACTTAGTCAGAGCCGAGCTATCTTTGAGAACACAAACACAAGGGGCTAGGGGTAAAGGATTAAAATATTTCAGAAAGAAACCCTTAATTCATTATTTTATACATAAAAATTCCTGCAGAAATGCTCAAGTTTAAAGATTCAACTCTATCAGACATTTCTATAGTTACATTTTTTGTTGCAAAGTTTTTTAGCTCCTCACTCAGTCCGGCTGCTTCCGAGCCAAACATTACCAGAACTTTTTCTTGACAAATATAATCCTTAAGCCAAACAGTATTGTCTGATTTTGGGAGAGTGGCAACACGCTGATAATTTTCAAAAACTGATAAATCATTCATCTCAAAGACCGGAATTTTCCATAAATTCCCTACTGTTGAGCGGACACATTTCGGATTATATAAATCAACCGTGTCACCATATAAAAC
Organism: Candidatus Gastranaerophilales bacterium; assembly: GCA_944326495.1. Lineage (GTDB taxonomy): Bacteria > Cyanobacteriota > Vampirovibrionia > Gastranaerophilales > Gastranaerophilaceae > CAG-196. The sequence continues at coordinate 881 of CALVEE010000006.1, forward strand.
TACAGCATCAATATTAAATGCACAGGCAGTCCTTAAAATAGTGCCTAAATTGCCTGCATCTTTTATATTCTCTAATAAAACAACTTTTTTATAAATTTCTGACCATTCTCTTTTTAGCTTCTTTGCAACTGCAACAGCCTTAGGGGGAGTTTCTGTTGACGATATTTTAGATAAAACCGCTTCTGTTGTTTCTATCAGGTTATCATAACCCTTAAATTCATCAGAGCTTTCATCTGCAAACAGATGTACAATTTCCAAACCGGAAGCTATAGCTTCTTCAATACATTTACTGCCTTCGAGTAAAAATGTATCTTTCCTGTATTTTTTCTGCAATAGTTTCGCAGTTTCTTTCACAAGTTCATTATTAACACTTGTTATTTTCATAAAACCTCGAATTCCTCAAGCCATTCTTTCTCTTGAGCTGATAATAAATCATAATTTATAAGTTTTTTTTCATAGCCCGTTTTAACAAAGGAATTCACAATACCGTATTTCATATAACAAGAATTCTCTAACCTTACACCAAAATGCTCCGGATTATATAATCCCGGCTCAATCGTGAATGTCATATTATCTTTAAGTTCTGTGTGTGCAATCTCTGACTGATTTAAAGCCGGAGGTGCTTCATGAACATTTATTCCGATACCGTGTCCAAGCCCGTGAGAAAAACTAAAACCTGCTATTTTGTTATCCAGTATTGAATGCGCTAATTTATCGTATTCATATCCTGTATTAAAATTTGCATTATACGCATTCAGAAACGCTTTTAAAACAGTTGTATAAACCTCTTTTTGCAGCTCTGACGGCTCGCCTTTTACAAATACTCTTGTTATATCAGTTGCTAATCCGCTTTCATAATAGGCGCCGCAATCTATCAGAACCAGTGAGCCCTCTTGCAGGATTACATCTTTTGAATTTTTTGCATAATGTGCAAGTGCAGAGTTTTTATCTATTGCAACAATAGAATTAAAGCTCAAAGATTTTGCTCCGTATTTTATAAACTCTTCTCGCAGCCTTTTTGCGATATCATATTCGGAAAGATTATTATTTTTTTCTATATAATCTCTTATTGCACGCATTGTTCTATCAGTTGCTTCAAAAGCTTTTTTGTATGCTTCTATCTCATCTTCTGATTTAACGGATTTCATAAGCGCAACTTCGGAAGGTTTATGCACCGGATTTTTTATTAAAGCGAAATCATAAGCATTTATAGAACTTTTATCAACAACTAATTCACCTTTAAAATTCTTTAAGAAATTTTCGCACTCGTTATTATCCGTAAAAAGAATTTGTTTTTCCCTATCAACATACAGTTTCGCCCATATTTTAGATGTGCAGTCTTGAGAAAAATCACGCAAGCCCGTAAGATAAGAAACTTCTTCCAGATTTGTTATAAATATTGGACTTTGTGGAGTATAATTTTTTTGTGGAGCTGCTTGTACAAATTTATTTTTGTCATGGAGTTTCGTATGATTATTTATAAAATCTTCTTTTAGAAGTTTAATTTTACAGTTATCAAAGTTTTCCAGCCGCTTTTGTGATACTTTTTTTGCAACTATTCCCAGAGTTTTATCAGAGTCTAAAAGTTTTTTTATTTCTTCATCCTGTTTTTGCCCGAGTTGCAGTTTAACAACAGTAACTCCCGCTTTAGCTTCCATATCTGCCTGCGTATGATATCGCCCGTCAACAAAGAGGTAAATATTATCCTCAGTAACCAGGGCATCACCGGTAGAGCCGGAAAAACCTGTTAGAGTATATCTGGCATTTTCAGACAAAGCCGGATACTCGACTAAATATTCATTAGTAGAGTTTACAAGCAAATAATCAACACCAAGTTTGTTTAACAAATCATTCATACATAAAAGTATAGCACACAATCCTTATAAACATGTAGGTCAGACTTTGCCTGACAAAATATTAAAACGGAATATAAATGGGTTTTATGATAAAGAATGGTGTAATTTTGATGACAAATA
>CALVEE010000007.1 GCA_944326495.1 Candidatus Gastranaerophilales bacterium
ATGTCTTTATAAAGCTTTTTGACACTAGCAAAATTCATAACTTTTTTAATGAAGTACAGGCAGCCATAAGCCCCTTTGCCTTCCAATACAACTTGAAATTGGTCAAGTGTCAGATTCTTTTCTGATATAAAAGTAAACTCTGTTACCCAATCTGTAGAATATCTTTGTCTTACATCGTAGTTTCTTACTTCTAATTCATTTGTTTTTACTTCTGATAATTTCATTTGTTTTGCCCTTTGTTATTAACTAATTTTGTTTTGTAACTCTATAATAATATTATGTCACTATTTAATTATATTGTCAAGTGACATTTTGTAATTACTTAATATTTTTTTACAATCCTACGCTTGTATTTTATTACTAATTAGTTATAATGAAAGAAAAGGAGATTCTAAATAATGAACAATACTGAATTTGAATTTTTTATAAAAGGGAAATTAGCTGAAAATGGCTTAAATCTAACCAAGTTAGCAGAAATGTTAGGAACTTCGCATTCTAATGTATCTCAGAGATTAAAACGTGGGTCATTTAGTAGTTTGGAATTGTATCACATAGCCGACCTTCTGGGTTATGACATAGAATGGATTAAGAGAAAATAGGTATATTATGAGATATGAAAACAGATGTAGTGATGTTGATAAATTAAAGGCTGAATTAGACTTATACAGACCTTTTGACAGTAATACATTAAAACAGTTAAAAGAATATTACAGAATTTCACTTACATATACATCAAATGCAATAGAAGGAAATACTTTAACTGAATCCGAAACAAAGGTTATTATTGAGGACGGATTAACTGTCGGCGGACATCCGATTAGAGAAATTCAAGAAGCCATAGGGCATTCTAAAGCTTATGATTTAATCTACAGTCTTATACAGAATAAAGACCTTACAGAAGCAAATATTTTAGAATTGCATAGACTATTTTATGAACAGATTAATCCTGAAAATGCAGGTAAGTACAGAGATAAAAAAGTAATTATTACAGGCACTACTTACGAGCCTCCGGCACCTGATAAGGTACAAGGATTAATACAAAACCTTTTAGAGCAATTACCCCGAAAAGAAAAAGAATTGCACCCTGTAGAATTTGCAGCGTGGTTTCATTTGCATTTTGTAAATATTCATCCGTTCATTGATGGTAACGGCAGAACTGCCAGACTTTTAACCAATCTCATTTTGCTAAAAGCCGGATATGCTGTAATTATTATTCCTCCTGTAGTTAGAGCGGATTATATTGAAGCCTTGAAGGCAGCACAAACAAATTACAATGAACAAGCATTTTTTAACTTTATTTCTGAAATGGTATTGGAATCTATGAAGGACTATTTAAGAATAGTTAAACATTTGATGAAATAAAAAACTTTAATAAGAATAGCATGGAAATTGCTTGGAATATCAGCAGAAATACAGAAGAAAATTAATTTTTACAGTCCCTAAAAAGGGGGAAAATAAATTTTGGAATAGTTAAAGCCTATTATTCCACTAAATGAAAAAGTGACAAATTTATAGCGTTTAAACCCTTGTAGTAACCTTGCGGTAGCATTATAGCTCTTTTAGTTTATTCATAACACTTTCAATTGTTTTTTCATCTACTATTCCAATATTTGTATTTTTAGTTTCTATTTTATCACTTTGTTTTTCGCCAATTGTATCTCTTATAACCTCAAACGCTTTTATATCGCCTTTTAATGCTTTTTGAATTAATGCAAGGCTTATTTTATTTTGAGTATTACCGCTTTCAAGTAATAACAATAATTCTTCTCTTAGTGTTTTTCTTGCACGTCTAACCTCACCGGATTTTATACCGCCTTTTCTGCCGTTTTTCTTGGCTTCTTCTCGGCTTTGATTACTATCAAAGGGCTTTAAATTCTCATTATTTGCCATTTCTTAACCTCCTATTTCTGAAATATTAACTCTTACATATTCATCATTGGAATAAACCTTGTTAACTCTAAGGCTTACTATTTGCTTATCATCGTTATATACAATCCTGTTTAAAGCGTCATTTATATTTTTTGCAATATTATCGCAATCGGGTTTTACTGTCGGTCTTAATATCCCCTCAAGTGCCAATGCTTTCTTTTTCTTTGAAAAGCTTTTAGGAATAGGCATAAAAACAGTTATTTCAGCTTTTAGAGGTTTATCCGCAAATATTGCGGTATTCCATGCCGGATATTTGTTTATAAAGCTCATTTTTACAAGGTTAGAATATTCAATCATATCAGAGGGAGTATATTTAATGCCGTTTCTGTTAAATTTAAATGATTGTTTTGCTTTTACCTTGCCTTTTATTTCAAATTCTATGTTCAAAATATATTCTCCTTTTTAATACGTCTTAAAATCGATTTTTTATCGTTGGAGGATAAATTATATTGCCTTTATAATAAACTCATGAAATCACCCCCGATTTACAACCGTAGAATTAATTTTTCGTTTATCTCTTTCACGCATTATACGTGCTTGTTCTTTTTTCTTTTCGAGATAAAGTAATTCTTTTGGTGTTAAATTACTTGTAGGAGTTTGTGCGTCAACGTCAATTCCTAATTTTTCGGCACATTCACGGCAATATTTCCAATCAGGTGGTGCACTTTTGGCATTCGTCAAGTCCTTATCAATCCAACCATTATTACATTTTTTATTTTTGCATATATGTAAAACATATTTCATTTTTATTTCTCCTTATATTCCATAAGCCCACGTTGGTTTAGGCTTGATATCTGATACTTTTTGTGTGTTGTTGTCGTAGTTTAATTTTGCAACAACTCCAGATTGTCCGTGCCTGTTTTTTGCTATAATAAGCTGCATTTCATTATGGTTTTGAGGTTTCTCAATATCCGCATAATACGCAGGTCTAAAGACAAAGCCTATTATATCTGCATCCTGTTCTATTTTGCCGGAATCTCTCAGGTCAGATAATATTGGTCTTTTGTCTTTTCTTTCTGCATTTGCTCTGTTAAGCTGATGTAACACTATAAAAGGCTTTTTAGCTTCCATTGCTAGCAGCTTTAATTCTCGTGAAATTTCGGAAATACGTTCATAGGAATTAGTTTTATTACCACCTGATATTAAACCGAGATAATCAATAAAAACAATATCAGCATTAGAGGCTAAGACTATACTTTTAATCCTGGCTGTTGATATATTGTATTCTGTGCAAATATTAATATCTAATTGACTGAAACTTTCTGAATATGCATAATTAAAATATTCAATAGCTTCTTGTTCTGTTAGTTGGCCATTTCTGTATTTAGCAGAATTGATTTTGGTTTCTGCTGAAATAATACGATTCAATAACTGTTCTTTGTTCATTTCAAGAGAAAAAATCAAAACTTTTTTACCCTGCTTTGCTATAGACAAAGCTATATTAAGCATTAGACAGGTTTTTCCCATGCCGGTAGCTGCAGCAAGAATAAACAAGTCACCGCTTTGGAAATTACCAATTATACTGTCTATTGAAGAATACCCTGTTTGTATCGGGTTTGTCTTGGTTATTCTGTCATAATCATCACCGAGTTTGTTTACATCTTCCATATCATTAAGTTTTGAAAGTGTTGATTTATTAGGGAGTTCATATTGTTTCTTTAAATTTTCTAATTCTTGAAATTCTTCTAAACTAGAACAGTTTTTTGCCCTTCTTTTAAGCCAATTTTCTTGTATTACTTTGATATAATAATTGCAATTTACATCAGTAATATATTCATAAGCTAGAGATAATAAAGATTCAAATACTCCATTTTTACATGTTTTACCTTGATAATCATTAATGAGGTTATCAGCATTAAGCCTATCTGTACCATGTTTTTGATACTGGTCTAAAATGACATCAAACATTTCAATATTTGTTTTGTCTATGAACATATCACGGCTTATATGCTCCATAATATAACCTTTTTTCGGTTCTCTACCGCATACAGCCATTCCTAAAAGGATTCGTTCATTTTCAATTTGTCTTTGTAATAAAGCATTAGAATGCTCTGTATGGGGTGTTGTCATAATCGAACTCTCCTTCCTGCTCTATCGTTATATTGTTATTGCTTTTATTCTGGTTCTGTTCCCATGTTCTTATGCAAGCTTTCCAATCTTTCATCTGATTTTTGCCAATAAGCCAACCTTTAGATTCGTAATAATTAAAAAATTGTATAGGGTTAATTGAATTATTTCTCTCTAAGCAGTATTTTTTTATTTCTTCTATAGTAGGTTTTTGAAATAATTTTGTACCCCTATATATATTCTTATATTCTTTATATTCTTCATCTGTTGTTATTTGTTTGTTGCTTGATTGTTGCTCTGCTTGTTGCTCCCTTTGCCACTTATTCCAGTTATTAACCGTTATTATTGAATATCGGCTTGTTGCTCTGTTTGTTAATTCGCCTGTTGATTTTAGCTTCAAAATCGCAGTTCTTATCTGCTGTTGACTTAGAGTCGTTTCTCTGGACAAAGAAGCAATTGATGTAATAAATTGACCAGCTTTTATAACCTGTCCTTTCCATTTTGTATCTTTAAAATTAGCTTTTAAGAGACAGTGTAAAAACAAAACCCTTACAGGTAAATCAGAATACCATTCCCAGTTAAGCAATCGCCTGTTAAGCTTCACAAAACCGCTTATTTGTGATATACTGCTAGCAGGTACAGAGCCTTCAATATTGAGGGCTTTTTTATTTTCTACCATGCCAGAGCCCCCTATACTGCCTTTTTGTTGGTTTCTTCAACCCATTCTTGAAAAGCACTGATTTTTATATACTGTCTTTTACCTATGAGTTTTACAACCTTATCTCTAAAGCCTTTAGTATTGTAAAAAATCAACTGCCTTAATGCACCAACTGTCGGATATTGAGCATACTCTGAAAATTTTGATAATGGAATTAAGTCTAAAGTTTTTTCTGACATTTTAAAACCTCCTTTTTTTTTAAACTTTGTTTTTGTATGTTTACAGTTTATAGGAGGTTTATTTAAAATATAACGTCTAAAATAGACGGTATTTAGACGCCGTCTATTTACCATCTATTTCTTAATGTCGTTTTTAACGCTTTAATCCCTGTACCTTTGGAAGCTAATTTGTTGTTAATATTTTCTAAATGTTGCTTTATTCCTCTTGGGGAAAGACCCATTTTTTGTTCAAGCTCTTTATATGTAGAAAAACCTTGTTCAAAATATCTAATTAATTCGTTCTCTCTGTCTGTAAATAAATTACTTTTTTTCGTTGATTTAGCTTTTGTATTAATAGATGTCATAAAATCAATCAAATTTTCTAATACTTTTATAGCTGCCACCCGCCATAAAGTGTAACAAAATTCCGGCATGGAAGTTTTATCAAAACGTTCTTCACCTGCAAAAATATAAAAATCAAATCTATCTGTATTAATACGTGATTTACATTCAGCCAATCTGAAACAAATAGCTTCTTTATCATCACTAGATAAATTAGCAACAATAGCTATATAAAAATCAAATATACCTAAATGTCTATTGGTAATATCTTCTTGTATTTGGGGGCTTAATAAATTCCATAAAAATCCGCTAACAAAAGGGTAAAAAGGCTTTAAGCTTCCTTCTGTTTCACTAGGACACTTAAAACGCATAAAATCATATTCTATATTTTTTTCTTTTTCTTTTTCGCATTTCCATAGTAGTAGATTATAAAATTCATCAATATACTTATTATATTCTTCTGTTTCTGAATAGCTATAGTATTGCTGTAATTTTTTATTAAATTCTTCTTTTAAATTATCTATCCCGGCAATATATGATTTTATCTGAGACAACAAAATCTCAAGTGTTTCATTATCAGCTTTTTTAATCTCTAAAATATACTTTTTTAATGATGATATTATGCTATATTTATTTTCTTTATCCATGCCTGTTAATCCTCATTTAATCTCACTAAACATTTCGTTTGTTGTGGTTTCCAGTAACTGAGCTGTGTGTTTTTGGGTTAAGTGTGAGTATCTTTTAACCATTTGCATTGTTTTATGACCTGTAACCTGTGCTATATCAAGCAGGCTTCCGCCATTCATAGCAATATGGCTTGCTACAGTATGTCTTAAATCATGAAATCTGCATTTAATGCCGGATTCTTCAAGTACCTTATAAAACCTTACCCGCATATCTATTAATTTTTGTCCGTTTTTGGTAGTCCATAGATAATCACTCTTGATGTTGCGTACCTTCTTAAATTTTTTAAGTTCTTTTAGTAGGTCATTTGTGATTGGTACTCCTCTGTTTTCTCCATTCTTGGTATTCAGAAAATAAAACTGTTTGTTGATCAAATCAACATTTTCCCACCTGAGTTTATGAATTTCTGAATACCTTGCACCTGTAGAGAGAGCAATTAATACAAAAAGATACGTTTCATAATTGTAGTTTTCGCCATCAAGATTAAATGTTTTGCAGGCTTCTAAAAGCTTTTTTATCTCGTCCGGCATGAGAAATCTGTCTTGCTTTGCAGGTTCAGTATATTTGCTGACTTTAAGCATAGGATTTTCTTCGAGCCAGCCCCATTCTTTAACGGCTTTGGAAAGTACAATGGATAAACAAGCCATATAACGGTTTGCCGTAGCTTTAGAACGTGTTTTTTTATCTCCTTTTGGTTTCGGACTTTCTTCTGTTATAAGTTCTTCTTTACATTCAGATAAGAGGGCCGGAGTGACTTTTGACAATAAATAACTTCCTATATGCTGTTTCCACCATTCCAGCTGCATTTTGTACTTTTGATAATCAGCCGGATTTCTTTTAGGCAGTTCTACATTGATATATCGGTCTATGAGTTCATTTAAAGTATGTTTCTTTGCTTCATAGTCGGTTAGATGCTTTCCTTTTTTCATTTGGGGTTCGTATTCGCCAATCCACTGTTTAGCAAGTGTTATTTTGTCAAAAGTTGCCGTCAAGGTCGGATATCCTTTAATCCTTATAACAACTTTATATGTTATAGTTCCATCTTTCTTTTTTCGTTTCTGTATTGTAGCCATTAATCCGCCTTGAATCCTATCTTAGCTGGTTTTGTTCTATCCATTAGTAAGTCTATAGCTTCATAAATCCTTTGTTTATCGGCTTCATTGTCCTTGCAATAGTTAATAAAATATTGTTCCAATTCCTGAAATCGTTTAGTAAGGTCTTTATGCTCAAGGACAAATTGCCTTAATTGAACAAAAGCTCTTACAATTTGTACATTTATTTCTATAGCTTTATCACTGTTTAGAACGCTTGCAAGCATAGTTACACCATGCTCTGTAAAAGCATAGGCATTTTGGTAACTGTACTTTAAATTTTTGAGGTGGTCACAATTTGTGACCAGTTCCTTTTGTTCTTCATCAGTGAGTTGAAACATAAAATCAACAGGAAATCTTTTTATATTACGTTTAACAGCTTGATTTAACTTTTTGGTTTCGACCCCGTAAAGTTCTGCTAAATCTCTGTCAATCATAACTTTTTGCCCTCTTATTTCATAAATAAGGTTTTTAATAATTGCTAACTCATTCATAAAAGATTCCTTTTTATTAAGATTTTAATTTTTGGTACAATTTTGGTACAGTAAAATTCAAAAAATTGCAAAAATTTATAAAAAGATTATAAAAGAAACATCGCTACAAGTCAATAATAATCTTGTTTTAAGTTTTTATAGTTTTTTATAGATTATACAGGGACACCGACTGAAAATCCCTGTGTCCTTGGTTCAATTCCGAGTTGCGGCATATTTTTTTTGTTAGAAATAACTAAGGGTTTGCCGCAACTCGGAATTTTATCTTGTATACGTCTCACCGACTAACGTCGGATTCAACTTCCTCTATTCAAAACGATAATCAATCGTTTTGAACAGAGTTCTTGGCATATTTTTTTTGAATTATTTAGTCGTTTGATTAAGCCTTTCTAAAACAATCTTGCCGGCTTTAATTTTTACTTAATTGAGTTATTTTTTGATAATTAATTGACATCGTGGTAAATAGTAACATATAATCAGTTTATGGAAAGATTTGATTTTTCTAATCCAACTGAAACCCTTAAGGAATTGACTTCTGAAACTATAAACTACAGGGACTTACAAGAAACGGCAGAAAAACTCATGCCGTCGCTTTCTGCTATGCATGTAAATCAAGATGGAAGGAAATATCAATCAATAACACAATGTATACTTGATTGTTTGAGAAGAATTTATGGCTTTAAATCTGCCGAGTGGGTTGCCGAGAACAAACTAACTTACGAACTTAAGCAAGGAGAAAAACCTATAAATTTTAAGCGGATTAATTCCAAGCAAGAAGTCTGCTTGTACAAAATGATAAACTTTGACCAGATAGATTTTTCAAAAGAAATTGAATACGCAGATGAATACGAAGTTATAAATACACCGGCTCCGGAAGTAAAAAAAGAGGAACCGGAAATAAAAAATGAAGAAGATAATATTTTCTCTAAGATTTTAACTTTGCTTCAAAACGGTGAAAATGTATTTTTAACAGGTTTTGCCGGAACAGGTAAAAGTTATATTCTAAATAAATTGAAAGAGAAATTAAAGAAAAAACTTACAATCACAAGTACAACAGGTATTGCAGCTGTTAATGTAAAAGGCCAAACCCTTCATTCCTGGGCGGGTGTAGGTTTGTGCAGAAACACTATTTCTAATACAGTAGAGAAAATTCGCGGAAGAAAAACCCAGCTTAATCAAATCCTGAAATGCAAAATTCTTGCAGTTGATGAGATTTCTATGCTTAACGTAGAGGCTTTTGAATATGTAAATGAGGTTTTAAAACAGGTACGTGAATGCGATAAACCGTTTGGCGGAATACAGGTTCTTTTTATCGGAGATTTCTTTCAGCTTCCGCCGGTCAGTAAAGAAGAAGAAAACGGATTCCGAAGATTTTGCTTTGATTCTCCACTGTGGGAAGAATTGGAGCTCAAAAATATCATTTTAAAAAAGAATTACCGCCAGAGTGAAGAAAATTTTATAACTGCACTTGCGCATATGAGAGAGAATTGCCTTGATGCTGCGGATATTAAATTACTTAACGGCAGGTGCACAGAGCTTGATACTTACCAAACCAATATATTGCATATTTTTTCTACAAATGAAGAAGCTAACAGATACAACAGTGCAAAATTTAATATGATAGATGAGCCTATCAGAATTTTTACGGCAAATGACGGGGTTTACCGCGGAACAAAACTTGTATCAGAAAATTTAACCGAAAGTGAGAATTATATTCTTGAAATTTTTTCTAAAAACTGCCGAGTGGAAAAAGAAATTCCCCTCAAGCTTGGAGCGCGGGTGATGCTTCTTGTTAATATGGATTTTAATAAGGGCTTGATAAACGGCGCTTGCGGAACTGTTCAGAGCTTTAATGAAAATAGTATCAGCATAAAATTTGATAATGGAATAACAGCGCCTATTCCAAAACATAAATTTGAATATTATTATAATGACAGGGTTGTAGCGGAAAGGCTTCAATATCCGCTAAAGCTGGCTTATGGAATAACTATTCATAAATCTCAAGGTATGACGCTTGACAGGCTTGTAGTAGACTGCTCAAGGATTTTTGAACGCGGTCAGGCTTATGTTGCAATGAGCAGGGTTAAGACTCTGGATGGGCTTTTTATTAAAAATTTTGAGCCTGAAAAAGTTTTAGTTGATTCTCATGTTGCAGAATTTTATGAGAGATTAGAAGAAACAAAAAATATTATTCCACCTCCCGTCTGTGAACAAGAAGAACAGCACTGTTACGAAGGCGATATCAAAGAGCTTATTATTGAATGCATAAATGAATTCAGCGGTTCATACGGTAAAAGCGGGTTCTGTAAAATACTCACCGGAAGCGCGCAAATAAAAGCAAACGGCTATAATGATAATGTCGTTAATTCAAAGTATTACGGGGCTTTAAAAGGATTAAGCCAAAAAGGAGTCGGAGATATTATAGACGAGCTTGTTGAAAACGGGATGATAAGTATTAAAAAAATAAGTTTTGGCCGTCCGGTTTTATGTGCAAAAAATGTTTCTTAGCAGGTTATTTAGTGTATAATACTATTTAATGAAGTATGCGTTGGTATTAGTTAATATAAAAGGGCTCGGGGTAAAAACATTCAGTTATCTTATTCCGGACGAAATGCGCGATATTATTCAAATCGGGCAGGCTGTTCTTGTGCCGTTCGGCCGGCAGGGGCTTATTAATGCGTTTGTTGTCGGGTTTTCGGATTATCTTCCGGGAGAGTTTAAGGCTAAAAAAATAAACAGAATACTGGATGAAACCCCTCTTTTTTCGCTTAAATACCTGAAACTTTTAGTGTGGGTGGCTAATTACTACTGCACAGATTTTGTAACCGTTTTAAACGCTGCACTTCCTATGAAATTAATAGAAAAAAATGCAAAAGTCGAGCTTGCAGTATCTTTAATCAAGGAAGAGGGGGAAGGTTTAACAAAAAGGCAGAAAGAAATTCTTGTGCTTTTAAAAGAGCGGGGAAAATGTTCACTAATCGAGTTTGAGGAGATAGCAAAAACAACGCGCGCAACAATGAAAAAGCTTGCAGAGGGTGGTTTTGTAAAAATAGAGGAAGAATATATTTACAGAAACCCGCTGTCGATTTTTAAAGATGTTGAAATCGAGCCTTTATTTGAACTTTCGGGTGAACAGATTACGGCTTATGAGGGTATAAAGGCTAAATTAAAATCACAAAAACCAATTCTTCTCCATGGCGTAACAGCTTCAGGAAAAACAGAGGTTTATTTTAAACTAATCCAGGATGTTATAAATTCAGGACGCAATGTACTGTTTCTGGCGCCGGAAATAGCACTGGCATCGCAGTTAACCAAACGCTTAGCACGCAAATTTGGGATTAAGGATGTTGCAATCTGGCATAGCAGTATTTCAGATGGTGAAAAATATGACGTCTGGCAGAGACTTTATAAAGATGAAATAAAAATTCTTGCAGGCGCGCGCTCTGCAGTTTTTGCACCTTTGCAAAATATTGGTTTAATTATAATAGATGAAGAGCATGAAGGGGCTTACAAACAAACTAACCCGGCGCCTCGCTACGACGCGCGCGTCGTAGCGAGGCGCCTTGCGCAATTTCATCAAGCCCCCTTGCTTC
>CALVEE010000008.1 GCA_944326495.1 Candidatus Gastranaerophilales bacterium
ATTCTATGATAACACATATATAGTGCGAGTTTCAAGTCCTTAAGAAAAATAACCCCTCATCCGGGCTCCGCCCACCTTCTCCCACAAGGGGAGAAGGGTTAAAACGCGCTAGTTTAGCGCATCTTGATACTTTCCACTAAGACTGCAGAAGCTGGCCAGACGGCCTGATGAGGGCGTAAGCCTCTATCCCTCTTATACTCTTCATTCCATCCCTAGTATTTACCCCTAATGTAACACAATATGTATTATGTTACATTCAATGTTACACTTTGAAACAATTAAAGAGTTCTTAATTTTCCCCTTGTGGTGCTGCCATTGAGGCTGACTTGTAGTTATAATTTTAACTCAGAGTTTAAGCTAATATCAGCCGACCATTTATTTACGTGCGTAGCTTCGAGTTTAAATTTTTTTCTTGCATTGCAGCCATTGAGGCTGACTTGTAGTTATAGTTTCAACTTGGGGGGTTACACTAATGTCAGCCGACCAGTCTCCTACGTGCGTAGCTTCGAGTTTAAATTTTTCTCTTGTCGTGCTGCCATTGAGGCTGACTTGTAGTTATAGTTTCAACTTGGGGGGTTACACTAATGTCAGCCGACCAGTCTCCTACGTGCGTAGCACCTGCCTCCTGCATATGGATGATTTTATTTATCTTAGGCTTTAGAAAATAAAAAAAATGCCGATATATTTAGTATGGAAAACTTTAGAGGTTTTTCATACCTCCTCCCCAAGTCTGGTAGCCGTTCTCATAAGAAACGGCTTTTTTTTTATGCAAATGCTTTCAAATTCTTATCAGCATAGTCGTCAAGATTACTTACCCTGTTTTTCCAGCCCTTAAGAAATTTTGCCTTAGAAGGGTTATTAGCAGCTATACTTTCATAGCGCTTAAGCCTTAACTCCTTGAACTTGTCTGCGTCATTCCCGCACTGGCTTAAAAGTTTTTTAGCAGCGCCTACTCCCATATTAACCGCAGTATCAAAGACCTGGAATGCAAGTACCGGATCCTTTATCTTATCCGCCCCGCTTTTTACATAATACATATCATAATAAATTTCTCTTGTTTCGTCCAGAGTCAGCTCCTTAACGTCTCTCGGCTGCAAGCCCTTGTTCTTACGATAAGTATCGTATGTTGATTGTCTTACGCCTCTGTTTCCGGCCTCTCCTGCATCATTCGCTACATATCCGCCTTCAGATTTCAGGACAAAATCCAGCATCTTATTGAACGCTGTATTATCATTTTTTACAGTATTAACAGCTTGTTTCTCTGACTGCACAAAAGGTTTATCTTCTTTTTCTTCGTTTTCACTTACCCCGGGAGAGGATTTTGACTGTGGAAGTGATGTTTTTTCAAAGCTGTCAACCGGGCTTTGTATAAATTGATTTTGTTTATTATAATTATCCCAAACATTATCTGTCTGAAACAGCTTAGTCAAATCCATATTCATATTAAACGAAGGCATAGCTATATCGGGCATAAGCGGATAAAAACTTCCTGTCATAACTGTAGGAGTAAGAAATATACTGCCCGCAAAAGGATTAAATCCGCCAAACATGAAAGGATTACCCCACATCGGGCTAAAACCGCCCCAGCAGCCAAAAAACGGACTGTTCCCGAACATTCCGTGCATAAAACCGTGTGTAAAATTGTGCCAAAAATTATGTGCGCTCATAAATAATATCCGTTTAATAATATAAAGTATTTTCTTTATAAAAAATTGCCTGACAGTAAATAAAAATTTACATTTATGTTATAATATAGAAAACAGAGGAGAGATGTTAGAAGGAGAATTATGAACAAAAATCAATCAATCGGGATGTACGTAATACTTGGGATAATGATTTTGGCATTCATTTCAATGTTGTTTTCCGGCCCGACTTCCAGTACACAAGAGATTTCATACACGGCTTTTTTACAAAAAGTTGAAAACAAAGAAATAAAAAGCGTTGATATGGGAAAAGATTCTCTGATTGCGCTTCCTGTTAACCAGCCGGAAGCGGAGAAAAAAACAACGGCAAATCCTTTATACGGAGAAGTTAAACCGCCTAAATTACAGTACAAAGTAGTTCTTCCTGAAAATTCTGATGTTCTTAATAAATTAGAAGAAAATAACGTTGAAATCAGTGCCAAAAGAGCAAGCGACTCCGGTTCTGCATTTGGAATAGGTTCTTCTCTTATTACCATACTCCTTGTTTTAGGATTTATTATGCTTATCATAAAATCAATACAGGCAGGCGGAGCGCAGGCAATGTCTTTTGGTAAAAGCAGAGCGAAAATGCTTATGGACAGCAAGGTTAAGACAACTTTTGCTGACGTTGCAGGTATTGATGAAGAAAGAAAAGAGCTTGAAGAAATCGTTGATTTTCTTAAGCATTCGGATAAATATGTTAAATTGGGCGCAAAAATCCCTAAAGGCGTTCTTCTTGTAGGCTCGCCCGGTACCGGTAAAACCTTGATGGCAAAAGCAGTAGCCGGAGAAGCCGGAGTGCCGTTCTTCTCCATAAGCGGCTCCGATTTTGTAGAGATGTTCGTAGGTGTCGGTGCTTCCAGAGTTAGAGATCTTTTTGAGCAGGCTAAAAAACATCAGCCCTGCATTGTATTTATTGATGAAATAGATGCTGTAGGACGTCAAAGAGGTGCCGGCTTAGGCGGCGGACACGACGAAAGAGAACAGACTCTTAACCAGCTCCTTGTTGAGATGGACGGGTTTGATGAAAATACTAATATAATTATTCTTGCGGCTACTAACAGGCCTGATATCTTAGATAACGCACTTTTAAGACCGGGAAGATTTGACAGGCAGATTGTTATTAATAAACCGGACGTTTTAGGACGCGAGCAGATTTTGAATGTTCATGCTAAAAACAAACCGCTTTCTAAAGAAGTTGATTTAAAAACTCTTGCAAAGCGTACTCCCGGGTTTACCGGTGCAGATTTACAGAACCTTTTGAATGAAGCTGCTCTTTTAGCTGCAAGACATGATAAATCTGAAATTGAAATGCCGGATTTAGAAGAAGCGATTGATAAAGTTATGGCAGGGCCTGAAAAGAAAAGCCGGATTATTTCGGACGAGGAAAAAGAAAATACAGCTTACCATGAAGTCGGTCATGCGCTGCTTGCAAAATTGCTTAAGAATTGCGATCCGCTGCATAAAGTATCTATTATTCCACGCGGAATGGCACTGGGAATTACACTGACCCTTCCTGAAAAAGACCATCTTACAATGCGGAAAAACCAGCTGCTGGATAGAATTACAATGATACTTGGCGGACGTGTTGCAGAAGAATTAATTTATGGGAAAGATAACGTCACAACAGGCGCGTCTAATGACTTGGAAAAAGTTTCCTCGCTTGCAAGAAGTATGGTCACAACTTACGGTATGAGCGATAAGATGGGAAATCTTGCTTATGGAAAAGATCAGGAACATGTATTTATGGGCAGGAATTTTGGCAACACCAGAGATTTCTCGGAAGAGATTGCGGCTGATATTGATAAAGAAGTCAAAAAAATTGTTGATGCACAATATGACCACGCCAAAGAACTCTTAAGCCAAAACAGAGATATGCTCGAATACATTGCAAAAAATCTTCTTGAAAAAGAGACTCTTGATGAAAAAGAATTTGAAGATTTAATGCGCGATGTAAGAGTACAGAGAGGAGAAATCAGCGCTGTAGAAGCAGAAGGAATAGAAGGAGAGCAGAATAATGGATAGAGATGAACTAATCTTTAATGAGTATAAATCATACTGTGAACAAAAAGAAAATTTCATTGACAGAAATTTCTCTACAAATAAATTCTATATAACTGCCGTTGTTGTATTGATTTTTGCAATGATATATACGAGCAATGTTGTTTTTCTCGACAAAATATCGGCAACTCTTGTATTTGCGCTTCTCGGAGTCTCTGTGAGTGCTCTCTGGTGGATGAATGTTGATTCTTATAATACTCTTATAAAAATCAAATACTCGGAAGTAATAGAAAAAATAGAAGAAAAACTTCCGGTAAAACCTTTTACGGATGAGTATGCAGGAATTGCAGAGAGCAGAAAAAACAAAGTTTTTATGTTCTCTGATATCCAGAAACTAATCGCAGCAGGTGCGGCTTTATTCTTCTTTGCTGTATGTATAAGTGAAATTACTCCAATTGTAGCTGCGGCTTTTAATAAAGCAGTTGATTTATTGCTAAAAATAAAGGGCGGAATATAATCTTATACTATTTGTTGCCGGGTTTAGGGATAGCTGTTCGATAAAAGAATTGTATTCTGCAAAACTAATTAAAATCAGTTACAGTCAGGCAGTGTCGGATCTATTCTGCTCATAGACACTAATCAGCACCCACTCCAGTTGGCACTGTTGTCCAAATAAAAACAAAAAGTACGTTTTCCTCTCCCTGCGGGAGAGGAGCAGCCGTGTTTGAGGCCATGCCGAAAACTACGGATGCGGTGAGGGGGCTGTCTGTAGGAACAAACAAAAAATTATAAAGTGAATTTAAAATAACAGTTGGTTTAAATAATATAATTATAAGTTATTGTTAAGCAAGAGTTAATGTCAGGCACTGCCTGACCTACTGTTCTTGCGTTTCTCCCTTATGGGATAGCACCCACCCAAGCCCTCCCTCACTAGGGAGGGGTGACTGTGCACTTGGTTTTCTTATTCACTTATTCACTTATTGACTTATTTACTTATTTACTTATTTACTAGTTAGTAGGTCAAACACTCCCTGACTGTAAGTTATTGTCAAGAAGGTATGCACAGCTGACAAAACCCCTTACGGGTCTGCCCCCTCACCAAGAATTTCTAATACTCAACTGGCGTTTCGTATTGAAATTCTATCCTCTGTGAGCGTGGAGCAAACTCTCGCAAGGGCAAAGATTATCGCCGTGGTCGGTTACTTGGGCATACCTGATCAACAATAAACCCTTTTAAAAAAATTATGGAACTTTTTTTTATCTTTTTCGTCTTAATGATTAGAATAGATGGAGGAGATAACTATGTCGAGAGCTATGAATAGTAATCTGGAATTTATTGATACCAGTGAGATGGAAGCTGATTTACCCAGAACATTTAGCACAATCGTTAATAATGATGATATTTTGCAGATGTATCTGAAAGAAATCGGTAGAAAAAAGATGTTATCAAAAATGGAAGAAGTTGAACTCGGAAGAAAAATTCAGGAGGGAAGCCAAAGAGAAAAAGATGAAGCTAAAAAACAATTAGTGCAGGCTAATTTGAGACTTGTTGTAAGCATTGCAAAAAAATACATCGGTCAGGGAGTATTGTTTATGGATTTAGTTCAGGAGGGTTCTTTGGGATTAATCAAGGCAGCAGAAAAGTTTGATTACAAAAAGAATTTTAAATTTTCGACTTATGCGACCTGGTGGATTAAACAAACTATTATAAGAGCGATTTCAAATCATTCAAGGACTATTAGAATTCCGGTACACATGTTAGAAAAAATCAGAAAATATAAAAAAGCCTGTTCAATTGCTTTGGGGGACGAAAATCTTGAGCCTGATGACGAGACAATTTCTAAGCTTTCCGGACTTGATACCAGAAAAATTAATGAGGTTAAAAGTGCTCTTAAAAAAGAGCCTGTAAGCCTTGATACGTATGTTACGGATGATTTATGCATTCAGGATTATGTTGAAGATACTTCTTATTCTTCGCCGGAAAATAATGCTCAAAAAATCTTGAGACAAAAAGATATTAACCGGCTGCTGAAAGTTTTGGATAAACGGGAGCAGGAAATAATAAAAAGAAGGTTCGGAATTGATAGTGAGGAACCTAAAACTCTGGAGCAGATAGGGAATGCGTTAGGGTTTTCTAAGGAAAGAATAAGGCAGCTTGAAAATATTGCGCTTCAAAAATTGAGGAAAGTTGAGCGGGTGGAGAATTTAAGAACTTATATTGATGAAGAGTGAGCAGGTTTTTGAGGATTTAGGCATTTAAATATTCCATATAATAAAAGACCGCTGCAGATAATGACTGCGCTCCATTTGAGGGCTGGATTTATCTGCTTTTCTTTATTGTCAAGGATTTTTCTGTATTTAACTATTTTTTTATAAAGTTCAGGCTCTTCTTTATCCAATCCTTTTGCTTTAAACGTTTTTTCAAGTGCATCCATAGGATTATATCCGTCTTTATTTTTTAGAAGGTTTTCATAATATTCTTTATAATCAGCTGGTATTTTTGAGTTGGTATCTTCAAGCGCCAGCGCGTCTCTGAAGAATATCATGTTATTATATGCTCCGGCCGGTTCTGCAAGTTTCGCTCTTATAAATTCTTTTTCATCCATCAGTTGTTTTTCAGGGAGTTTAAGAATTTGCGACAGAATTTTTGCCTGCCTTTCAACAGGTTTTATTTTCTTAGAATCATGGTTTGAAGTACCTATAATAAAACTTGCAGGATTCCAGCCCCTGTCCAGAAATATCCGGTTAGTCCCCCAGTGGTCTGAAATTCTGTCTGATGTCTGAATTTTTACTCTGTCTTTTGCCCAAGATTTTAATTGATGTCCGCTATATATGCTAAACTTATTAGGATCTGCTGTAAACTCATACATCAGGTTTTTCAAATCATAGCTGCTTCCTTTAATTTTTTTAACTTCATCTTCAATGATATTAATAATCTTATCATTATAATATTTGAAAGTATGCTCATTCTGCGGCTGATTAATATAAGTCCACGCAGCATCAATTCTTAATCCATCAAAACGTTTGGCGTAAAAATCCACTTTTTCTCTCAGCAGTTTTTCTGCCTCCGGATTTTCAAAATTAAGCGCAGGAAGCTCCCAGCCGATTGATGCATTTGGGGTAAATGCTTTCGGATGAGACCAGACTTCATCGTACGAAAACCCGCAGATAAAATCTGCATTGAGCTTTAAGCCTTTCGAATTCAAATTCTCTTTAGCCTTTTTTAAATCTTTTTCTGCAAGAAATTGTTTGTAAATATAGAAATCAACTTCTTCGCCTTGCAATTTGTAGATTTTTTTTATCCTCTTATCTCTTTTTTCCGGCTCTAAAAGAAAAAGATTTTTATCAATGTTATCCCATTTGTGGTAATTTGCACTTCCGTATATTGTTCTCAATGCTCTAAACAGTCCTTTTGCTTCAAGGCGCGAAAGATTTTCTAATTTGAATTTATTAAATTCGTCTCTATCCGGCATGCTTTTATACAATTTTCTTAAAGCTTTTTCCTGTACTGAATTTATATCAACAACATTAGAGAAATTTACCTTGTCTTTGATTTTATTAGCATTCACTATTTTTCTAAACTCTTCATCCGGAACATGTGATTTTATATCAATCATGTGGTTGCCTAAATCCATAGAAGTTCCGGAATACATTGGATAGTGTCCGTGGTGCTCGTGGTACTGGCCTGTGGGAAGAAGCTGGATTTCATTTATTCCCCAGTATTTTTTCACAAAATCAAAAAAGCCTTCGTTTGAAGCAAGGTTTCCAACTCCTGTGTTATTAATATCGGCCTGCGGAAGCGAAGATGAGGGTACTATGAGAATTGTTTTACCCCTGTTTCCCGCTTTTGCTTTTGCACGCTCCAGCACAGAAGCGTAATCAGCCTCCTCGGATGGTTTCAGGAGACGTCCAAAATTAACAGAATTATTTATCCTGATTTCCATATTCACACACCTGTATATATTAAAACATAATAATAAAAAATTTTGCGTTTTTATGTAGAATTGTTAAAAAAAATTGCAATAACAGCTTATTTAAGCTAGGATAGATACAAGAGGAAAAATGAAAAGGAGGACTCTTGATGTTCAAAAAATTATTAAAGGGAGTGTTCGTATTAACAACAGTATTAATGCTTAACAACCCTGCGCATGCCTTCTATAGCGACATGGATGAAAACCACTGGGCATATCAATCTATCAAATTTTTGACAGAAGTCGGCGTTGTAGTAGGTTATCCGGATGGAACTTATAAACCTGATATTCCTGTAACAAGAGCAGAATTTGCGTCTATGGCGATTAAGGCTCTGGGGCAGGAAGATGCCAGCGTAACACAGGATATCCACTTTTCTGATGTAAAATCTGATTTCTGGGCTTACGATATTATTAAAAAAGCTGTTTATTTTGATTTAGTTACAGACTCTGAAAATGCACAATTCAGACCTTATGATTCTGTAACAAGAGCAGAAGCTATTTCAATTGCTGTTAATGCTTTAACGACACAGCAGATAAGCGAACAAAAAGCACAGGAAATCTTAGAAAAGAGTTATGAAGATTATACCCAAATACCGGCATGGTTCCTGCTTGCAGCAGGTAAAGCACAGCTTCTGGATATGATTATTGTAATGCCTGGTAACGAAGGCAAACTTGAAGCAGAAAGACCCGCAAACAGAGCAGAAGTCGCAGCTATTCTTTATAAGATGATGCAGGAAGCTAAACTTAATCCGAATGCGAAATTAGCAGAATCTATGCAGAAAAGAACTGCAGAAGGTTATATTGTCGATAATGTTAAAGTACAGGGCTCAATCGGTATAATTCCGGCCGGTTCAATTTTCCCGATACAAATGGAAACAGTTGTCGGCTCACAGATTTCTAACGTAACTGATATTTATACCGCAAAAGTTCCTAAAAATATTGTTACTAAAGAAAAATATTTATTGATTGAACAGGGAAGCGACTTGAAAGGTCAGGTAAAACACGTTCAAAGAGCAAAACTCTTTAGACAAAATGGTGAAATTATTATCAAGAACGAGCTTCTTGTAACTCCTCACGATCAGGCCGTAATGCTCTATGGTGTTGCAACACTTGACCCTGGTAAGATCGGATTCTGGAGAAAGATATTTAAGGGTGCTAAAGTCTTAACAATGCCAAATCAGATTGTTAACATAAGACTTCTCGGCCCGTTAAAGATAGACTTAACTAACGGTTATATTTACGAACAGTAAAAAATAACTAATTACTCAATGATTTCCGGCGGTGTTTAAAACCTGCCGGAAATTGTTTTTTATAGCCCGCTGAACTCGGTTGCAATAAGCATTTAAAAACAGTGTGTTGTTCCTCTAAGCTATGGAGTTGTGTGTTCTGCTTTTTCAGATTGTAGTAGTAGGTCAGGCATCGCCTGACATTAACTTTTATTTCCATCGGTTTAAAACATACAAAAATGTATATATGTAAAAATATTTAATTTCAGTTAATGTCAGGCGGTGCTACAATCTATTCATGAGGTACCAAATAAAAAGGTGGGCACACTTCCGTTTTGCCCACCCTGCAATTTTCTATAAAATATTACCACTATACGTTGCAAGCGCAAACGCCGTCTTTGCAGCAATAGCCGAGAGCTTCTTGAGCTTCTGACATTCTTACTTTGATACGGCCGTCTACAGCAATGCCTTCGCCTGTTTTTTCGGAAATCAACAGCGGGTTGATATCTAATTCATCAATATATTTGAAGTCATTAACTAATTGAGATAATCTCAACAGAGTTTCTTCAATCTGTTCCATCTGAGCCGGCTTAGTTCCTCTTGCGCCTTCAAGAAGTTTGTATGCTTTAACAGACTTAATCATTTCTTTAGCATCAACATCAGTCAAAGGTGCAATTCTGAAAGTTACATCCTTCATAACTTCAATAAATACACCGCCTAAACCGAACATCATCATAGGCCCGTATTGAGGATCTGTTGCGATACCGCAGACCATTTCTCTGTTACCTTTAACCATTTCTTGAATGATAACACCTTCTAAGCCTTCAAGAAGTCCTTTTTCTTTAAGCTTAGCAATAAGGTCTTGATATTCGCTTCTCAATTGTTCGGCAGATTGGATATTAACTCTAACCCCGCCTACGTCAGTTTTGTGAGAAGTTGTTTTTGAAGTCATCTTCATAACAACAGGATATCCGATAGAATCAGCGATTGTTACAGCCTCATCCTCTGTCTTTGCAAAGCCTGATTTGCAAACTCTGATGCCGTAAGCGTCTAATACATCGATAGATTCTCTTGTTGTCAACTGGTCACGGCCTTCGTTAACTGATTTAGCGATAATTTCCTGCGCGCGTTTAAAGTCAACATTGAATGTCGGAATTTTGCCTTCAGCTCTTTCCATCCATAATCTCTGTTGATTTAATCTGTTCAACCCGTCAGCAGCTTCTTCTGCGTACATAAAGAACGGCATGTTAACATCCATGTCAGAAATCTTGTTGAAGAATTCGCTCTTAGTCATAAATACGCCGATAACCGGTTTTTGCGGATTTTTAGCCTTAATTTCCATCAAAGCTTTAGCAACATCAATATCTTTTAAGCCTAAGAAAGGAAGATAGATTGTAATAATCATATCAACGTTTTCATCGGCAATAACTGTTTCTAATGTTTGCTTGTAGTGTTCAATCGGAGCTGAAGCAATCATATCAACAGGGTTTTTAACAGATGCTGCAGCAGGTAAGAAGCTTCTTAATTTTTCTTTTGTAGCATCGGTTAATTTAGCCATCTGCATACCGTGTTCGCAAACAGCGTCGGTTGCCATGATACCAGGACCGCCAGAATTTGTAATAATAGCCACTCTGTTGCCTTTCGGTATCGGGCAGTTTGCAAAAACTTTTGCTGTTGCAAACAGGTCTTTTAATGAATATTCTC
>CALVEE010000009.1 GCA_944326495.1 Candidatus Gastranaerophilales bacterium
GGCAGAGTTGTATCTCCGATGGGATGCAGAGCGTTCTTATCACCATGGTTTGAAAGAGGCGGAATGAATCCTGCTGATGAAAACGATAAACCGATTTTTGTCGGAAGATTTAATATCGGCGCAATCAGTCTTCACCTGCCGATGATTTATGCAAAAGCTAAAAAGGAAAGCAAAGATTTTTACGAAGTTTTGGATTATTATATGGAGCTTATAAGACAGCTTCATAAGAGAACTTATGATTACCTTGGAGAAATGAAAGCATCTATTAATCCTCTTGCATTTTGTGAAGGCGGATTTTTAGGCGGTCATCTGGGTATTCATGATAAAATCAGACCGATTTTAAAATCTTCAACAGCCTCATTTGGGATTACTGCATTGAATGAACTGCAGGAAATTCATAACGGCAAATCGCTTGTAGAGGACGGCGAATTCGCTCTTGAGGTTATGGAATACATTAATAAAAAAATCCAGAAATTCAAAGAAGAAGACGGTATTTTATATGCAATTTATGGAACTCCTGCAGAGAACCTGTGCGGATTGCAGGTAAAACAATTCAGAAAGAAATTTGGAATTGTAGCTAATGTATCCGACAAACCCTATGTTTCAAATTCTTTCCACTGCCATGTATCAGAACAGATTGGGCCTATTGAAAAACAGGATTTGGAAGGACGTTTCTGGGATTTGTTCAACGGCGGAAAAATACAGTATGTAAAATATCCGATTGATTATAACACGGAAGCCGTAGAGACATTAATTAACAGAGCAATGGATAAGGGTTTTTATGAAGGTGTCAATCTCTCACTATCTTATTGCGATGATTGCGGTCATCAGGAATTGAATATGGATGTATGTCCTAAATGCGGTTCAAAGAATTTAACCAAAATTGAACGTATGAACGGATATCTTGCTTATTCAAGAGTAAAAGGCGACTCAAGGTTAGCAGATCATAAGATGGAAGAGATTAAAGACCGAGTAAGCATGTAAGCTCCGGAAAAACTGATTAAAAAGAAAAGCCGCAAAACGTATGTTTTGCGGTTTGATTTTAGATTAATTTTTAGAATTATGAATTGAGCTTGATTACTACCTTGTATACGTACAAGATACGATATAGATTACTATATATAGTAGCTTACTATATTAATAGCGTATTGTCAAGGATAACACCCCGATTGCATCGTTACATTTTATAGAAATTAGTTCTATTCTATATATTATGATAGAAATCAAACATATGCTAGGAAAAAGAATAAAAGAGCTTAGAGAAAAACGCGGCTTAACTCAGCAGCAGTTATCGGAGCTTGCAGGTATTGACCAGAGAAATTTAAGCAAGATAGAATGCGGAGTTACGTTTCCTTCCAAGAGTCTTGCGGAGCTTGCTAAAGCCCTTGATATTACTCTGCCCCATCTATTTGAATTTGATCATGTTGACCTTACATCAGATTGCATGAAAGAGCTTATAAAAGAAAAGCTTGATGAACTTAGTGATGATTATATCCGTATCATTTACAGATTAATCCTTACAATGTATCAATAACTTTACACTTGTAATATTTTTTACAACGTGCTTATGGTTATGATATGATTATGTATGTTGGAAGGAATTTTGGGGAAATGAATTATCACAATATAACAAAAGACGATATGCTGAACGGCGATGGTTTACGCGTAGTTTTATGGGTATCTGGCTGCACCCATCATTGCCACGGGTGTCAGAACCCGATTACCTGGGATGTTGCAGGCGGTCTGCCGTTTGATGAAGCCGCAGAAGAAGAATTATTTGAGGCTCTGGATAAGCCGCATATTTCAGGGATAACTTTCTCCGGAGGAGATCCTCTGCATCCGTTTAACCGTGATGAGGTTTTCAGGCTTGCCAAGAAAGTCAGGGAACAATTCCCGCAAAAAACCATCTGGCTTTATACGGGTTTTCTTTGGGAAGAGATTAAGGATATTCCGGAGATAAAATATTTAGATGTTGTTGCAGAAGGCAAGTTCATTATGGATTTACTTGACCCTAAAATCCACTGGGTAGGAAGCTCTAACCAGAGAGTAATAGATGTACAGCCGACTCTTGAGAGTGGCGAGATTGTGCTGCATACAACTTAATATTAATTTTTATAATTTTTTTTAATAGAGCGTTATAAATTGAATTTGCGGAAAAATTAATATTTTTCTCGCAAATTCTCGGGAACGGTATCACATCCGGTCAGGTGCTAGCTAGCACCTGACCGGATGTTCACACACCTTATATCGGGTGCGGAAAAATCTCAAAAATCTGTCAATTTTTGGATTTTTCCGCACCCTTAATTCCTGTTATGTGGCATATATAAAGTATAATAATCAAGGAACTGATTAGGAATGATGTATAAAAAAGATGCAGAGTTGAAAAATATTTACAGTATTGAACTTGCTGAAGTCACACTTAGCGCTTAGCGCTGGCTCCCTCCCTAATGAGGGAGGGTTGGGGTGGGTGCTAACAAATCATACTTCCAACAAAGCTAGCGACTTAAATGCACTCCCCTTACGGGCAGTCACCCATCCTAACCTTCCCTCCCCCGGGAAGGAACACTTAGCGCTTAGCGCCGGCTCCCTCCCTAATGAGGAAAGGTCGGAGTGGGAAACAATTCTCCGCTAATTACAAGCCCTTCCCCTCGCTCCTTGCGGGAGCAAATCCAAGACAGATGGCAGCATTCCAAGTTGAGCCCTGCGAAACTTAGAAACTCGGGTGAGGGGTTAACTCCAGCTCAAAGGAGGGCAACATGCTAAGCATCGAAACCAATCTCTCATCCTTAATCTTCCAATCCGGTCTCTTCAACTCAATCCTCTGCTTAAACCAAGCAATTGAGCGCATGACAACCTGCTTCAAAATCAACGGAGCCAAAGACAATGCTACAATCTCCAGTAATTGCTTTGCAACTATCAGGTATTTAATCAGGCTTCTGTTTCTATTTTATTCTGTTTTCAAGTCTGTCAGCATACTCTTTTGAAAATCTGTTCACTAATCCGCATTCAGAGTGGTAGTGTTTTGTAAGACTATAGCGCGGGATTAATCCCAAAAAGTCCTTAATTTTATCCAACTTGGAGTTTTCTTTTAGAAAACTAAATTTTAGTTTATAAACCGTCTGGCCGGGAAAATGATTCCGGTCTCTTGTTTTATAAACCTTTCTTGATGAAAGTCTTGCTACAACATCTTGTGAATCAGCAAGGGGTTTTATATCTGCAAATTGATTGAATGCGTTATCTATACTTTGGCTGCAGCTAAAACCTTTTTTAATTATTTTCCCGTTGAATGTGGGGGTTATACTATTAATTGGGGTTATATTCATATTTTCGTCTCCATTTTGTGTGTAAGAATTATTTTAATGCATAAAAAAGAAATGTAAAGCACTAAAGTACACCCTGTTTTTACTATGACATAATTGTCAAATTTTATTAAGTAATATTTCCTAAAAGTTTTTGGTCTGGTATAATACTTGATATAAGGCTATGTTATCTTTGGAGGAAGTATGAAAGAACGCGAAAGCAATGTATTATCGTTATTAGAAGATAAAACTAATATTTACGCCAGAAAAATTGCTCTGGGAATGAAAACGCCTTTTGGCTGGAAAGAGCTTACTTATGATGGTTTAGGGCTTATGTCAAGAAGGCTTGCGGCGTACTTAATGAATGATTTGGGGCTTAAAAGAGGCGAAAAACTTGCAATTTTATCTGAATCTAAACCGGAATACGGCGCCTGTGTTTTTGCATCAGTTATATCAGGCTTAATTACTGTTCCTCTGGATATCAAACTCACTAAATATGAGTTACAGTCAATTCTTTCAGACTGCCTTCCTTCTGTAATGCTTGTTTCACAAACATACATAGATAAAGCTTTAGAGCTTCAGAAAGTCATTCCGTCTTTAAAACATATAATTGTTATGGACGAACACCCTGTTTATGATAATCTAAAGAGCATATATACAATTCCAAATAACTATACCTGCAAGTGGAGGCATAGAGCAAGAAAATCCACCGTATTTATAATTTATACATCAGGCACAACAGGCTCCCCAAAAGGCGTTGAGACAACTTTTGAAAATATGCTTGCACAGCTTGACGGTTTGAAAAAAGTTTTTAATAAGGTTTTACCGTATGGTGACGTAAGAATTCTATCAATACTTCCGATGAACCACCTTTTTGAGATGACTGTCGGTTTTTCTACTTTCCTGAATTTAGGTTTTTCTGTTTATTACACACATAATCTTAAACCCAAAGATATTTTGAATGTAATGAGAGACCAGAAAATCAATTTTATGATAGTCGTTCCGGCGTTTTTAAAATTATTAAAAACAGGACTTGAAGCAGAGATGAAAAACACTTCGGAATTTTCACAAAAGATGTTCCCGATACTTTATCATATGGCAAAATTTGTACCATTTATCTGGGCTAAAAAGCTTATGTTCAGAAAAATTCATAACTGTTTTGGCGGAACATTCAAGGGCTGCATGTCAGGCGGAGCGCCTCTGGATATTAGTGTTGCAAAATTCTTCCAGAGAGTCGGTATTCAGGTTTATGAAGTATACGGGCTTACGGAAACAAGCCCTATTGCAACAGTAAATGTTGAAAGGCACAGAGATTTACGTTCTGTCGGAAAACCTCTTCCGAGTTATGAAGCTAAAACTGACCCGGAAACAGGCGAACTGCTTTTAAAAGGCCCTTCTGTTATGAAGGGGTATCATAATCAGCCGGAGCTTACAGCACAGGCAATCGATAAAGACGGCTGGTTTCATACCGGAGATATGGCAAGGATTGACGATAAAGGAAGAGTATATATTACAGGAAGAATTAAGAATATGATTGTACTCTCCGGCGGGAAAAAAGTATTTCCGGAAGAAGTTGAAGCTGTTTTAGAAAAAAGCGACATGTTTGCAGAAGTCTGTGTATTCGGAGTTTCGCGCGAAGGCGGAGCAAAAGACGGCACAGAAGATATTGCTGCAGTTGTGGTTCCTAAAGAGGATTTAAAATCAAAGTATGATGATGAGACTTTAAACAGATTAATGAAAGATGAAGTAAAACGTTTGTCGCAGAGACTTACGCCATACAAGCGCCCGATTAACATAACAGTTGTTAAAGAGCCTCTTCCGAGAACTAAAAAATCAACTGTACAGAGAAACAAGGTTAAAGAATTAATAAAAGCATAGTTATGCAAGAAATTAAAACAAAATTAGATGAAATCCGCAAGCGGTGTCTAAATTGTCATAAATGCAGGTTAGGAGATACAAGACACAATATTGTGTTTGATGACGGTTTGCCTAACAAGAAATTAATGCTCATTGGTGAAGCTCCCGGATATTATGAAGATATGCAGGGAAAGCCTTTTGTCGGCAAAGCAGGACAGCTTTTAGACAAGATTTTTGCTTCCGTCGGCCTTAACCGCGGCAGAGACGTTTATATTTGTAATACTGTAAAATGCAGACCACCGGAGAATAGAAACCCGCTTTCTGACGAAAAAGAAGCCTGCTGGGAATATTTGCAGGCACAGCTTGATATTATTCAGCCTAAAATCATACTTCTCTGCGGAAATGTAGCAGTGCAGTCCATTTTAGGAAATGTCGGCGGGATTACTAAAATAAGAGGCAGGTGGTTTGAAGGGGGTGAGATTGTTCACGGAGCCAAATTAATGCCTATATTTCACCCATCATATCTTTTGAGGAATGACTCACGCGAAAAAGGCAGCCCTAAGTGGCTTATGTGGCAGGATATTCAAGAAATTAGGCGGGAGTACGATAAATTATAAGCTTTAATGTATTAAGTTATAAGTCTTGCAATGAGAGAATACTCTGGTTGTACTGTTATTCGGCTAGGAAGACAGCTATTTAATGAGCCCGAAAAATCTTATAAGTAGGTCAGGCACTGCCTGACATTAACTTATTCCCAATAGTTTATATTGACTGTTTAAGAATATGATTAATGTCAGGCAGTGCCTGACCTACAATGTTCAATTGCAATATACTTAAATAAAGAATTTAAAAAAACTGCACTAATGATGATAATCATAGTGTTAGTTCTCAGCAACTAATCAAAACCGGAAGTTAAAAAGGAAACTCACACATTTCCTGCCCGACTTTGTATTAATATTATAACTTATTTTTATAGTTTTTCAAGCACGCTTTTATTAAAATATCAGCGCCGATTTTTTTAAACTCCTGTATTTCTAATTGTTTACAATCAGATATTTTAGAAACATTATCTCCGTTAAAACAGCTTAATCCGTTATTGTCATTAAGAATTTTTGGAGCAATAAACTGATAAATTTCGTCAATCAATCCTTCTTTAAGCAATGCTCCGGCTAAAGTTCCGCCGCATTCAACAAATACAGAACAGATGCCTTTTTTGTATAAATCTCTTAAAACAACCCTCAAATCAAGCTGACCGTCTTTTAGCGGGGTATTCTTTTTTGATGCAATATAGATTTCACCCTGCCTGTAAATTTGTGAACTTTCCTGAGTCCTTAAATCCTTATCCAGAATACATTTGAACCTGTGTTCCATCTTCGGATTATCCGCAATAACCGTATTAGAAGAGGTCATGATACAGTCAAACTCTTTTCGCATTCTATATACCTCTTCTCGTGCCTCATCTGATGTTATCCATTTAGAATTGCCGGTTGAAGCAGCTATTTTTCCATCCATTGTCACGGCAGTTTTTAAGACAACATAAGGAAGTTTTTGAGTCATATTCTTTATAAATACGCGGTTCAAATATTCAGCTTCTTTTGTTAAAACAAAATCGACCTTAATTCCTGCTGCTTTTAATTTTGAAATCCCGTCTACAAGCGGATTAACATCTTTCATTCCGACGACAACTCTTGCCGGTTTCCGCTCAATAATTAAATCAACACAAGGCGGAGTCTTGCCAAAATGCGAGCAAGGCTCCAGGTTTACATACAATGTTCCGCCTTCTGCCTCATTATTTTTCAATTTCAAGAGAGTGTTACGTTCAGCATGGTTCCCTCCGTATTTTTTATGGTATCCTTTAGATACTACATTTCCGTACTTATCCAAAACCACGCACCCGACAAGCGGGTTTGGCTCTACAAGGCCTTTTCCGCGCTTTGCAAGTGCAAAACACATACGCATGTATTTTTCATCATTATTCATAAGCTAAGTATAGCGCAAATGGTTGTAAACTTAAACAAAGAGTTATTTGCAGCTCAAGTTAATGTTGTGCAGGTATGTCCAACATTAACTAATTATCTTGGCCCAATAATATCCCTTTGGATATTTTAAAAATGCCTTGTTTTAGGGTCAAGCAGCATACCTGCGAGCTTGTCGGCGCCTTCAAACTCCCGCTTTCTAAGTTTTTCGGACGCGCGTTCTTTATCATATTCTACAAAATGGTGTTCAAAAAGGCATTGCTTGTTTTCGACCGTAATAGTTAAATAGCAGGCTTTAGGTTCCGGCGTAAACGGGCGGCCGATGCTTCCTGCATTCACAACAGTCTGTTTTTTTGATGTCTGAAACCCGCACGGAATATGCGTATGTCCGCATAATATAACGTCCGCCTCAACATTTGCAAGCATTTTTTCCACTTCCTCCATAGGAGTATCCGGGAGAATATCTTCGTTATTTTTTCTCGGCGAGCCGTGTACAAGCAGAAATTTAACTCCGCCTTCCGTTACTTCCAGCTGGATTGGAAGATTTTTTAGAAAATCCTTTTCAACAGGGTTAAGAATTTCAGCATCATTCTTTAAAGCCTCCGCCATAACAGGAGCTTTTTCTTTCAAAGAATTATACAATTCTTCCGTATAATCCGCAATCATTAAATCAGTATTACCCTGTATCATTTTAAAAACCGGATTGTCTTTTCTCTGCATAAAATATTCAACTGCTGCCTGCGGTTCAGGCCCTGCCATGGCGTAATCCCCTAGTACAAATATTTTATTGCACATCTTATCAGCAATATCTTTCATAACTGCTTCTATTGCTTCCATATTTCCGTGAATATCTGAAATGACTGCGATTTTCATGTTAAACTCCTTTGTATTATAATCTTATATTATGATAAACAGACGAAAATCAAAACAAATTTCTATAGGAAATGTAAAAATCGGCGGAGATGCACCAATTTCTGTTCAGTCTATGTGCAATACAGATACAAGAGATGTGAGCGCAACTTTAGACCAGATTGGCGAATTAGCTTCGGCGGGATGCGAAATCGTGCGTCTTGCGGTTTTAAACAAGGATGCTGCCGCTGCAATTAAGGATATCGTAAAAAAATCCCCCGTACCTTTGGTTGCGGATATTCATTTTGATTACAGGCTTGCGCTGGCCTGTATTGAAAACGGAATACACGCTTTAAGGATTAACCCCGGAAACATAGGAAAAAAAGAACATACAATTAAGGTTGTTGAAGCGGCTAAGAGCCATAATGTCCCGATAAGAATAGGAATAAACGGCGGGTCTTTAGAAAAAGAGTTTGCCGAAATGGATATTCCGCTTGCAGAAAAAATGGTCAAGAGCGCATTGAGGCATGTAGAAATCTTAGAGGATTTAAATTTTTACGATACAAAAATTTCTCTTAAATCTTCTGATGTTCCGACAACTATTGAAGCTTACCGTTTAATCGCATCGAAAGTCGACTATCCGCTCCATCTTGGAGTAACAGAGGCAGGAACGCTGAAATCCGGCTTGATTAAATCCTCTGTCGGGCTTGGAACTCTGCTTAGTGAAGGGATAGGAGACACAATAAGGGTTTCGCTTACAGAAAATCCTGTAGAGGAAGTGCATGCCGGTTTTGGTATCTTAAAAGCCCTGAATTTAAGGCAAAAAGGGATTAACTTTATTTCCTGCCCGACATGCGGAAGAACACAGATTGATTTGATTTCTTTGGCTAAAAAAGTTGAAGAACGGTTTAAGAATTTGGACTTACCGATAACAATAGCTGTTATGGGCTGTCCGGTTAACGGCCCCGGAGAAGCTCGCCATGCAGATTTTGGAATTGCCGGAGCCATAAAAGAAGGGTATATATTTAAAAAAGGTGAGATTATTGCAAGGGTTCCTGAAAGTGACTTGATTAATTCTTTAGAAAATATTATAATGGAATCATATAGTTCAGTTAAATAAGAATGGG
>CALVEE010000010.1 GCA_944326495.1 Candidatus Gastranaerophilales bacterium
ATATAACGAACTTTCAATATTTGTACACCATCAACAATGAATGTAAGGACGTTACCATCGCTTATAAGCTCCCACTCTTGGTCAACTTTCTTTTTGTCTTTCCATTTAACTCCTTGCTGGATGGCACCAACTACCAATCCATTTACACGTCGCTCAAAACGTACCATCTCATCATTGAAATTAAAACAATAGAAATTTCCACCATCTCTATAATTAAAAACCAATCCTGTTGTACGGTCGTTTGCTAACTTTTGGATATTGACGTGAGTTCTTATTTTGAAAGGTTTCTGAACATCAAGTGGCGCATAGCAGTGTGTTTCAAAAAAAGTATTTTCCCCTACCTTAGTGGCAACACCACTTAAAGCTGTAAGAGCAACTCCTAATCCTTTATTTTCACCTTTTGAAATAATGGTCATTTTGCCACCATCAATAATAGCAGTCCCACTATTACTTTCATAAGCACATTCAGTCCATTCAAGTGAATTTGCATCAAATGTTTCCTTAAAACTTTGGGCATTCATTTGAGAAAGTGTAATAAATGCCATTCCAATTGTAAAAACTAATTTTCTCATAAATCCATTATATTTTAGAAATAATTTTAATTATAGGCTACTGACTTTACCGATTCGCGTTTGTAATTCTTCTATTAAAGGCTCTAACTCTTTAGGAATACGGTCAACTTCTGTAAACTCTCCATGTCTTGCAGCCATAGTACCTGCAATTTCAGATGAAATCTTAATTTGGAAAGCAACACGTTTAGATGTAGAAATATCTCTAATGGTTACTCTATTTCTAATTTGCTTTTCAGAAAGGCTAAACGTTTTATATTGCCATGGAGTTTGTAAGTATCCTCCGTATATATCTGTAGTAGCTATCTCATCGAAGTAATTTAGAAGAATTTGATGAAGTAATTTCCATGCACGTGAAACATCTACTTTATCTCCGTCTATTTGGTAATAAATGGAATCCAAATCGATTGTGAAGTATTTATTCACAATTCCAGACGCAGCAGAAGCACGGTAAAAACCATCTTGTTGTAATGCGAAAGATATGCTGTTACGTTTATCTTCGCCATAAAACTTAGTTAGTATAGATTTATATTCATTGCATTCACATCGTATGATTATAACTTCATTTTTTTTCTTAGGACGTGTAAATTCCGCGTATCCATAGCCAGCTAAAGTATTGTTTATATATATAGCAGCTTCTTTAGGTTCAACAGTAATTTTGACTATTTTAGGGCGTTTGGCTGCTTGACATATTACTGCAAACACGAATAATAAAATTGTTGAAAATAATAATTTTCTCATAATTGTCTTATCTTATTTGATTTGAGGTTTAATTTGCTGTCCAGAAGAATAACGATAATCTTTGGGGATATTCAATTCAAATAATTTATTTTTCTTTCCTTTCACGTAGTAATTTCTATTGTATATTTCAATGCCATTTTCTTTGCATGAAACATTGATATAATCGGTTCCCTTGGGTACAACGTAGTTAATCAATCCTCTTCCTATGTATTCTTCATTAATATAAATTTCTATATGTTGCTCGTTACATAAAAGGCTTATCGGAATATTGGTAGCGCATGAACTAAATCCCATGCTTAATGCAACCAATAATGAAATAGGCAGGAATCTAATTTCTTTCATTTTCGTATATTTTATAATTCTATTTGAAAATACTGTGTAGTTCCATTAGGATATGTCACTTTTACAGTTGTAGATGCTCCTGTTATATTACCCTGATAATCTCTACTAAATGACAATTTTCCCCCAGAATATGTATATCCGCTATTGTTATATCCAGAATGTACAGAACCGTTATTACCAAAATGAATAGCTGTTACAACATCATTTGTGACTGTTACTATTAATTCATAAGTTGATTTTTGTCCTGTTGTACTACTGTAATAAACAGCAGCTGTATAATTGCCATTTTTAATTTGATTATAGGACACAAATTGTCCTTGAATTGTTATTGGAAGAAAATTAAATAAACCAAGCAATAGAATAAATAAAAATTTCTTCATAAATATGATATTGTGCCCATCTGTTCCCTTTGATAAGCTGTAAATAAATAGCATCGGAGAACCCATAACCAAACTACCGCCTGATTATCAATGCTCAAATTTCCCTGCAAAGATATTAATATATTCTTTATCAAAGAAACATAAAAGGAATAAAAGTTTATGAAGCTTTGAAGTTTAACAATTAAGGCGGGTATCAAAATGAAAAATCCCTATATAAAGGCAGTTATTCAAACTTTATTACCCGCTTTAAATTATAGACTTCATCCTTTCATATTGTTGGTTATTCATAAAGAGCTACCTGTGATATGGATTATAAGAATCCAGAAAACTCTAAAATCTGAATTTTTATGGATTTGACCTGTTACTATAAGGCTGAAATGCCAAACACAATTAATCTGACTTTAGGTATATCTGGAGCTTAAAATTTAGATAAGACAAACTTTGATTAGTGGATGCTAACTTTACCCTTGATTTGTTCTGCCTATAGTGAATAAAAAAAGGACAACTAAACGAATAGCTGTCCTTTATTCAATATTAATGGTGTTGCCTATTTCTTGGAATAATGGTATCTCATAGAGAATATGTAAACCTCTATTATATCATCATGCACGGAGTAAACAATTCTATGCT
>CALVEE010000011.1 GCA_944326495.1 Candidatus Gastranaerophilales bacterium
ATTTCTAATACTCAACTGGCGTTTCGTATTGAAATTCTATCCTCTGTCTTGGATTTGCTCCACGCTCACAGAACTTCACCTTTAAGCCTCACGGCTTAGCAGGTTCAGTCTGTTCGCTATCCGGACTTCCGTCCGTCCGCAAATCCGCTCCCGCAGGGCGAGGAAGTGTGCAAGCCTTGATTTATTTTAAGTATTTCAATAACAAAAAGTACGCTCTCCTCTCCCTGCGGGAGAGGAGCAGCCGTGTTTGAGGCTGTGCCGAAAACTACGGATGCGGTGAGGGGGCGGCCTGTAGGGGCAAATAAAAAATTATAAAGTGAATTTAAAAGAGCAGCTTGTTTAAATAATATAACTTATAAGTTATTGTCCTAAGATTGAGAAAAAATAACTTTTCTCACCAAATTATGCAATATATACAAAAAAACAACACTGCCTCATAAATAATAAGAAATTCTTCAGGCTTATTTTACTCTCTAAATAACAGCAAACTTATGCACTTCAAATTTATCTTTGTATTTGAAATTTTATTCTAACTTGTGCTATATTCATAAGGAATAGAGAGGATGAAATATGTATTATCAAGGTCTTATTAATAAATATAGAAAATACCTTCCGGTAGACAGCAATACGCCTGTTGTAACATTAAACGAGGGCAATACTCCATTAATAAAAGCAGATAATTTAGCAAAAAAAATTGGGCTGGAAGCTAATATCTATTTGAAATTTGAGGGTTCTAACCCGACCGGAAGCTTTAAAGACCGCGGTATGACAATGGCTGTGACTAAAGCTAAAGAGGAAGGAGCCGGAGCGATTATTTGCGCTTCAACAGGTAATACATCGGCATCTGCTGCCGCATACGGCGCAAAAGCAGGTATTAAAACTTTTGTACTTATCCCTGACGGTTATATTGCTCTTGGAAAGCTTTCGCAGGCGATGATGTACGGGGCTGAAATTATTGCAATTCAGGGGAATTTTGATGAGGCACTTGAATGCGTAAGGAAAATTTCTGCAACTCATCCGATTACTCTTGTAAATTCGGTTAACCCTTATAGAATTGAAGGGCAGAAAACAGGTGCGTTTGAAATCTGCGACGCTCTCGGTAAAGCACCTGAATATCATTTTATACCGGTAGGAAATGCAGGTAATATTACAGCATACTGGAAAGGGTATAAAGAGTATAATAAAGAAGGTATTATTAAGAATTTACCTAAAATGATGGGATATGAAGCCGAAGGCGCTGCAGCTATTGTGAGAGGCGAAAGGATTTTTAAACCTGAAACTCTTGCTACGGCTATTCGTATCGGGAACCCCGCAAGCTGGAGGCAGGCAGAAGCTGCAAGAGACGAAAGCAATGGTAAAATTGGATGCGTTAATGACGAAAAAATCGTTGAAGCTTATAAAATGTTAGCTTCTACAGAAGGAATTCTCTGTGAACCGGCAAGTGCGGCATCTGTTGCAGGATTAATTCAGGCGCATTCTCAAGGACTTGTCAAAGAGGGCGCGGATATTGTTTGTATACTTACAGGCAACGGCCTCAAAGATCCGGATAATGCTATAAAGTATTCAAACGCCGATGTTAAAAAGACAACTTCTGATATAAAAGATGTATTAAAGGCAATGGGAATATAATTCAATGCTAAGAGATGATTTTGTTAATGTAAAAAGAATTGTAATAAAACTCGGGACAAATGTGTTAAGAAACGAGGACGGCGAAGTTGCGATATCCAGAATTTATTCTTTTATTGAAGATATGGCAAAGCTTGTGAAACAGGGAAAAGAAGTTATTCTTGTGACATCAGGCGCTGTTGGTTTAGGTAAAAAGAAACTTAATCTTGACTCAACTGCAGAAGACGGCGTAAAACAGGCATGTGCGGCTGTCGGACAGAGCAGATTAATGTCTTTTTATGAAAACGGGTTTGGGATTTATGATATCCCGATTGCACAAATCCTTTTGACAGAAGACGATTTTTCTTTAAGATACAGATATTTGAGTCTTAGAACGACTTTGAATAAAATTCTTGAATTCGGAGTTGTTCCGATTATAAACCAGAATGATACGGTTTCTACAATTAAGATGAACGCAATGCTGTCCGGCATGAAGGTTTGTTTTTCAGATAATGATAAGCTGTCGGCTCTTGTCGCAAGTGAATTAGACGCGGATTTATTAATACTTTTATCAGATATTAATGGGCTTTATAATTCTAACCCTAAGGAAAATCCTGATGCTGAACTTATTCCGGTAGTGGAAAATGTAACAGATGAGATTATGTCACTCGGCTCTGACGCCTCGGAAGGCGGCAGGGGCGGTATGAAAACAAAGCTTGAAGCAGCTAAACTGGTTACAAGATTTGGAGGCAGAGTCCTGATTGCTAACGGAAAAATCCCTTATGTTATAAGTAAAATTTTTGATAAAGAAGATATCGGAACAATATTTTTGCCGACAAAAGAGAACCTTCCGGATAAAAAACGCTGGATTGGTTATGCGACAAACATCAGAGGGCAGCTTATCGTAAATGAAGGAGCTAAAAAAGCTGTATTAGAACAATATTCAAGCCTTCTTCCGATAGGGATAATAAATGTTATTAATGATTTCCGCCAGGGAGAAGTTGTTTCAATCTGCGACGAGAATAATGTTGAATTTGCACGCGGAATGGTAAACTACAGTTCCGAAGAATGCCGGAAAATAGTCGGCGCACATTCTAATAATATTGAAAATATTTTAGGATACAAAAATTATGATGCTGTTATAACCAGAGATAATATTACAGGGCTTATATAGCAAAATAATCTTTTGATTGTATAATTAGGATATGGTTACAGGGAGAATATGATGCAGGAAGTTATTGAGAGAAAATCAATCAAGAATATAGATTTCAATTGTGATTTAGCGCAAGCCTACGGGATATATAAGAATATTCAGGAATACGAGCTTCTTGACTACGTAAGTTCGGTTAATATTTCCTGCGGGTTCCATGCAGGGGATCCTAATACAATTAAAGAGGCAATGCTTAAGGCAAAAGAAAAGAATGTAGCAATAGGCGCACATATCGGTTTTAATGATATTCAAGGATTTGGATACCGTCCGGTTGAATTAAAAGACGACGAACTTGAAGCTCTTGTTATATATCAGGTAGGGGCAATTATGTCGTTTGCAAAAGCTTACGGACTAAGTATTGAACACGTAAGACCGCACGGAGCTATGTATAAAATGGCCGGAGAAGATTTTACTTTTTCTTCTAACATAGCGCGGGCTGTAAAGAAATGCTCTGAATGGCTTGTATACTATGCTCCGGCAGGCGATATTACGGCAAAAGTCGGTGATTATGTTAACATTCAAACCGCGCAGGAGATTAGCTTAGAAAAGACTTATAATCCTGATTTAACCATTGATTATGCAATCCCTGATAATACTGATAATTATGATATGATAAAACGTTTTCAGCACCTTCTTCACACATCTCAAATCCGTAATAATTTAGGCGGGATGAGTTATGTAGATGCGGGTACAATTCATTTTTCCAATAAATACAAGAACTCGTTAGAATTAATACAGCAGGCAAGAAATCTAATCACACCTGCACCGGTTAATTATATTAATGCAAAAACTTCAGGATGGGTGGATTAGGTTTATGGCATTTAATTTTAAAAACAATGTAAAAGTTACTAAAGATGTAGGCTGGTTAATTCCGGGACTTGAAGTTAAGAGGTGGTTTTTCTTAATCTTTTTAGGCTCTATTATGATAGTTCTGGGGTTTATGGTACTTGCAAACGTAAGACCTATATATCTTACACTGGAATTAATCAGAAAAGCCGCATTAATTTTGCCGTCTAACTTTCTAGCTGCAGTTTTTATTCTTGTAGGTTCTGTTATATTCTTTAAAGGCTGGCAGAAAACGACTTTATCCATTATGGATATGGATACTAAAAAGGGAAATAATTCTATATTAGAGAAGTTATATAGAAGAAGAAAACTTAATAAAGGTGCTAAGATTGTTGCAATCGGCGGCGGTACAGGTCTTTCGATGCTTCTTCGCGGAATAAAAAAATACACAAATAACGTAACCGCAATTGTAACCGTAGGCGATGACGGGGGAAGTTCAGGAAGATTAAGAGAAGAGATGGGGATTTTGCCTCCGGGAGATATCAGAAACTGTATTGCGGCGCTTGCTGATGACGAGGATTTAATTACGGAATTATTCCAGTATAGATTTAGAACGGGCGAGGGACTTGAAGGGCATAGCTTCGGGAATTTATTTTTAACAGCTCTGTGTTCTATTACAGGCGATATGGTAAGAGCGGTTAAGGAGTCATCTAATGTTTTAAATATAAGAGGGGTTGTTCTTCCTGCAACATTAGACGATATGAAACTTGCGGCGGTTTTTGAGGACGGAAGTGTTGTTCATGGGGAATCTAATATTCCGGAAGCTCATCGAAAAATTAAACGTCTTTTTACCGAGCCGGAGCACTGCCATGCATTACCGGAAGCTATTGCTGCTATAAAAGAGGCCGATTTGATTATTTTAGGGCCCGGAAGCTTGTATACAAGTGTTATTCCAAACCTTCTGGTAGACGGAATAGTTGAGGCTATTGACAAGTCTCATGCTAAGAAAATCTATGTATGTAATATAATGACTCAGCCCGGAGAAACAGATAATTATTCTGTTGCAAGTCATGTTAACGCGCTTTTGACTCATTCCGGCGGAAGGAAGATTATAGATGCGGTACTTGTGAACGACAGCCTGCCTGATAATATGTCCGAAGGTTACGCTAAGAGCGGTTCAATTCCTGTAAGGCTGGATTTAGAGAATATTGCGCCAATCGGAATTGAGGTTGTATCACAGAAATTAATTCAGGAAAACAGGCAGGGGCTTGTAAGGCACAGCTCCAGACGGGTTGCAAGAGCGGTATATTACTGGTACAGAAAAGCAATGAAAAGGTAAGCGTATGAAAACAGTAAACTTATTCCAGAAATTAAAAGATAATAATGAAAAAATTGCAATGCTTACGGCATATGATTATTCTACAGCGAAAGTTATTGAAGAAGCCGGGATTGATGCAATATTAGTCGGAGATTCTCTAGCAATGGTGGCTTTAGGGTATAGAGATACCTATATTATTACGGCAGATGAGATGAAAATTTTTGTGAAGGCTGTTTCTAAGGGGGCGCCAAATTCATTTATTGTAGCTGATATGCCTTTTATGAGTTATAACATTAATGTGGAGCAGGGTTTGGAAAATGCTTCTAAGATGGTTAAGGCCGGTGCTTCTGCAATTAAGCTTGAAGGGTGTAACAAATATATTCTAACACTTATACAGCGGTGCGTAGAGTCAGGGATTCCGGTTCTGGGTCATTTAGGATTTACCCCGCAGCTTATGAACACAATCGGCGGACATAAAATTCAGGGTAAAACAGCAGAGATGACGGAAGAAATTCTTGCAAATGCTCAAAAACTTGAGGCAGCAGGGTGTTTTGCGGTTGTTCTTGAGCTTATGCCGGCAGAAAGTGCTAAGTATATTACTGATAACCTGAATATCCCGACAATCGGTATCGGCGCAGGGGCTGATTGCTCCGGGCAGATTGTTGTAACAGACGATATCTTAGGCAAGTTTACGGATTTTAAACCCAAATTTGTGAAAAAGTATGCTGATTTGCATAACATTGTTTTAGAAAGCATTGGTCAATATAAGAATGAAGTAAAAACTCTTGCGTTTCCTTCTCTTGAGGAATCGTTTGAATTAAATTCAGAAGAGCGGGATAAACTTGATATATAAGAGTTTTTAGCTGCAGTAATATTAATAAGATCAGTCTGGCATACTTGCTAACTCCTCGCCCTACGGGAGAGGAGCAGCCGTGTTTGAGGCCGTGCCGAAAACTACGGATGCGGTGAGGGGGCAGACCGTAGGGGCAAATAAAAAATTTTAAAGTGAATAGTGAATGGTGAATGGTGATTAGGTGAATAAGTTAATAAGAGAATAAGCAATAGTAGGTCAGGCAACGCCTGACTATAAGTTATTGTTAGCTTTTATTTGTTGGGTTTCACCCAACCTACGACTGTTAATGCGGGTTTCTATCCTGCTTGCGGATGCGAATTTCATTGTTTTCTAGGTAAATTTCTACTTTATCCAGCACCGGGTTAATCCCGAGGCCGTCTATTATTGCCTTGGGAATAATTACTCCCCA
Source organism: Candidatus Gastranaerophilales bacterium (assembly GCA_944326495.1). Taxonomy (GTDB): domain Bacteria; phylum Cyanobacteriota; class Vampirovibrionia; order Gastranaerophilales; family Gastranaerophilaceae; genus CAG-196. Next base: position 6,182 of record CALVEE010000011.1, read on the forward strand.
ACTGTTGCCTATATTCCGTAATTTTTTTTCAATCATTTTGTATCCGCCTTAATATTGATTATATCAAAATTTGTTGACATTTTGTTGCTATATATGTTACTATTTTAATGTCAACAAGGAGACTCGCATGGATACTGAAACAATAAAAGAATGCAACGAAATAGTTAATATGTTTGAAACGACGCTTTTTGCTCTGAAATGGCAGACAAAAGACGATACCGGATGGAAATATCAGCCGATAATTTCTGAATATGAATACATATTGAATAAGCTGAAAATATTTTGTATTAATAAAATAGGATTTCTAGACGAGCAGTAGTTCTGCAAGGCGGCCAAATTCTTCTATTGATAGTTTTTCACCGCGGATATTTTCATCAAGATTAAGTTCTGAAAGAGCATTTGTAACTTTTGTTTTATCAAATCCTGAATTTACGAGACAGTTTTTTAAGGTTTTGCGCCTCTGGGAAAACGCGGCTTTTATTACGTGCCTGAAAAACTTGTAATCATTTAGTTTTAACAAAGGCTCTTTTCTGATTTTCATAGAAACAAGCGCTGAATTAACTTTTGGCGCCGGATAAAACGATTTTCGGCCGACTAGTCTTAGAATTTCACAATCCGCCCAGAATTGGGACAGAATTGTTAAAAGCCCGTACTGTTTTGAAGGGCTGTCCGGTGCTGCAGCAATCCTTCGGGCAACTTCTTCCTGCACCATTAATATAATATCCGTAATACTGTTTCGGTTTTTATTGTCTAAATCATCTATTTCGCCGAGAAGATGGACAATTATAGGAGAAGTTATATAGTAAGGAATGTTTGCAACTATTTTAACTTTTTCACCCGCAAGAGAAGAAATATCAGTTTTCAGAATATCGTTATGTATAATCTCTAAATTATCACATTCAAGCTTTTGAAGCTCTTTAACCGCCTCTTCATCAAGTTCAACCGCAATAACTTTTTTTGCATATTTAACAAGCTCTTCTGTTACAAACCCGGCTCCTGCGCCGATTTCCAGGATAACATCATCTTTAGTAACCCCGGAAAACTTAATAATATCCGAGATTACATCAGGGTTAATAAGAAAATTCTGCCCTAATCTTTTTTTTGTTCTAAAAAACTTTGCGCGTTGTAAATAATCCACCATGGTATTTATAATAATACAAATAGGGAAATGTTAAAACTTTCATTCTCATTTATATTTGTAGTGTAAAACATGTTTAAGATATAATTGGGAAAGGAGAGTATCGTGAACTATTGCAAAACAAAACCTGAAGAACACTTAGAATACAGCCAGCTTCTTGATGAATTTATACTCGGGTGTAAAACTTCAAGGAAAATCGGCATGGAATATGAGCGAATTCCGCTTATTAGGGTTACAAACGAAGTTGCGCCATATAGCGGAGAATACGGGGTTTGCGAGCTATTAAGAGAGACGGCCAAGGCTGATAACTGGGATTATATCTTAGACGATATTAATATTATAGGATTAAAAAAACTTCACGATACAATAACGCTTGAGCCGGGATGCCAGATTGAGCTAAGCATTGAGCCGCAGGAATTTATCAGAGATTTAAAAAAACGGGTTGAAGAAATTGATGCAGCATTAGCACCTGTTTTGGATAAATTCGGAATAAAACTTATTAATAAAGGAGTTTCCCCGACGACAACTTATAAAAACATAAAGCTCCTTCCCAAGCGCAGATATGCTCTTATGGCAAATTACCTCTGGGGAATTTTATCCGATGTAATGATGAGGGAGACCGCGGGTATTCAAGTCGGGATTGATTTTTCTTCCGAAGAAGATGCTATGAGAAAATTCCGCGCGGCTAATCTTATCATGCCTTTTGCTACTGCAATGTACGCGAATTCAAAATACAGAGGAGGAGTTGATACCGGATACAAATCATTTAGAGCTCTTGCCTGGCTTAATACTGATAACGAAAGATGCGGTTTTGCGACGAAGTTTCAGGATGGCATGTGTTTCAAGGATTATGTTAACAGGCTGCTTGAAACCCCTATGATTTTTATAAACAGGGAAGGGCATACTGTTAACCTGAACGGCAGGCTGACATTTAAACAGTTTATGGAAAAAGGTCATGAAGGATTTTTTGCAACAATAGAAGATTGGAAACTGCATTCAAACCTGTATTTTCCAGAAGTCCGGCTAAGGAATTTTATTGAAATCAGAAACCACGACTGCGTAGGCGGCGGTTTAGAATATTCTATTCCTGCTTTATATAAGGGGATTATGTACTCTCCTGCCGCATTAGAAGAAGTAGAAAATATGCTCTGCAAATATTCTTATAACGAAATCAACGAGCTCCGGTTTAATGTTGCGCGCTATGCTCTTTCAGCTAAAATAAGAAAAACCCCAGTCCTTAGTATCTGCAAGGAGCTTGCTGAAATAGCTTATTACTCATTAAAAACAGGATGCGAGGACGAAGAAGAATTTCTTATTCCTCTTATTGATATGCTTAAAAAAGGCAAATGTCCGGCTGATATGTTTTAGACTGAAAAGCAGCAAGCGGTTTTTTAAAAGTGTTTTCATAAAAAAATTACAATTCCAAAATAAAAAATGTACTTTTAAGGATTTAATAAGTCCAAATTTCGCATTTTTATGATACCATTTTTTTATGCTAAAACTTTCTGTAATAATGCCGGTTTATAATGTCGAAAAATATTTACCAAAATGTTTAGACAGTCTTACCGGACAAACACTAAAAGAAATTGAAATTATATGTATAAACGATGGGTCAAGCGATTCTTCATCTGAGATATTAAACCGCTATGCTGCAAGAGACAATCGAATTACAGTTATTAATCAAGAAAACCAAGGTCAGGGAAATGCACGGAATTGCGGTATAAATTTGGCAAAAGGAGAATATATCGCTTTTGTAGATTCTGATGATTGGCTGGAAAATAATGCGTTTGAAATTCTTTATGAAAAAGCAAAAAAATTTGACGCTGATATTGTTGAATTTAACTATAATGAAATTTTTGAATGCAGCGGTCAAATTAAAAAACACAACTACAGTATTAAGCTCCCTGAAAACAAAGTTTATAATTATAAAATTACTAAAAAATATTTATTTGGAACAATATCGGTTAGCTGGAATAAAATCTATAAAAGAGATTTTATAAATGAATACAATATCCGTTTCGGCTCCGGCAGACGGGCTCAAGACGGTGTTTTTGCCATAAAAGCTAAAGTTTATGCACAGAAAATTATTTTCGAAAACAAACCCTTGTATAATTATAATATAAGGCAAGGTTCAAGCGTTAATTCAAGCAGTTCTAAACAGTTAGAACTCTTTCAGAGTTTGGCAGATATAAAAAAATTTCTTATAGAAGAAAATTTATATAAAACTTACAAGTCAGACGCATTAAAAGATTTTATAAAAACAATATCTTCAACATACAACTCATTACCGGAAAGTATTAGGCCTGAATATTTGAATTTAAGCGCAGAATTTTTAGGCAGCGATTATCCTAAACTTATAAAATCAATAAATAATGGGAATAATAGCTTTTGGGAGAATCTTTTTTCAGTTAAAAATGATTACTATCTGGGTTGTAAAAGACAAAAAATTATAACAATATTAGGCTGGAAAATCAGGCTTGTAAAAAAATAATTGGAATGTGAAGCTTGCTCCGCGCTATTGCTGCGAGGGTTTTAGAATAGATACTTTAAAGCTATAAAAATAGTAAGAAATCTCTTCTGATAAAATGACAGGCTTGATTTAAACACAAATTTAATTAAATCATATGCAAAATATATAAAACAGTTCTAAAAACTCAGTAAATTAATAGCAAAATTTATTTTTACAGGGTTTTATAAAAGAAAAAGGAGTTTATACATATGCCCCCCATATCAATTAATCTGTCAAAAATGCCCTATCCTGAAGTCAAAAATGCAAAAGTAGTCGGCGAGTTTCACGACTATCTTATTAAAAACGGCGGTCTAAGCACTGCAAAACGTGGATTAAGAACTGAAAGCATAAACAGTTGTACAGCAGGTGTATTATTTGGGAAAAACAAAAATTTTATGTTTCACGCAGCACCCGAGACTCAGCCTTTAGGAAGCATAAAAAAAGAGTTAGCCAAATATATCAATAAGCTTCATCAAAGCTGTGAGGAGATAAGAGGGCTTATATGCGGCGGTTGGGCGCTTGATAACAAGGATAAAGAAACTGTAAGAAGTTTTGATTTATATAATGCAATCGCAAACGCACTTGATGATTTAGGTGTCAAATTTACAATGGTATGCGGAAAAGAAAAAGGCACAAGTCCGGATAATATTTATTCTATAAACGATAATGCAACTATTTGGAATGACGATTTTAAAAAAATACTGGATTCTCCTCAAATATCTTCAGATGGCTTAACAGAATTATTAGAACAAAATTATCAGTTTGTAGAAAATACTGCGGGAAATGAGATAAAATTTATTGAGAGTTTTAGCCCCAAAACCCAGCACCTAGTCGGATGATATAACTTTTGAGTAATTTTCATTATAAAAAGTTTCAAACTCATCGTTTAATATAGCCTGCCGTGCTTTTTTTGCAAAATCTATCAGGAATTTTATATTATGAATAGACATCAAAGCCTGCCCTGTTCCTTCTCCGCACTTGTAAAGATGTCTTAAATATGCCCTTGAATGGTTTTTGCAAGCATAACAATCACAGTTTTCATCCAGCGGCCGCGGATCATCCCAAAATTTAGCATTCTTAATCTGTTTCTTGCCTTCCGAAGTAAAGAAAGAACCGTGTCTTGCGTTTCTTGTAGGAAGGACACAGTCAAACATATCGACTCCGCGCTTAATTCCGTCCAATAAATCCTCCGGAGTACCGACCCCCATTAGATACCGCGGTTTATTTTGAGGTAATAGAGGAGCCGTAAGTTCAACAAAATGGTTCATAGTTTCTTTATCCTCACCGACGCTCAATCCGCCTATAGCGTAACCGGGAGCATCAAATGAGGATACAAAAGCAGCGCTTTCTTTTCTTAAATCATCATAAAACGCACCCTGACAAATCGGGAAAAGAGCCTGATTTGTTGAGGTTTTAGCTTTCATACACCTTTCAAGCCACCTGTGAGTCCGCTCCATTGCTTCTTTTGCTGTTTTATAATCACAAGGAAAGGGCGCACACCAATCAAATGCCATAATAATATCCGCCCCGATTGCCTGCTGGATTTCCATAGATATTTCAGGACTTATAAAATGTTTTTTGCCGTCTTTCGGGTCTCTGAACTCAACCCCTTCTTCCGAGATTTTTCTTAGATGCGCAAGAGAAAACACCTGAAAACCGCCCGAATCAGTCAAAACAGGTTTCTGCCAGTTCATCCATCCGTGAATACCGCCGAATTTTTCAATAAGCTTATGTCCTGCACGCAGGTAAAGATGGTAAGAATTAGCCAAAATTATCTGCGCGCCTGTATCATATAGATTATTATTTGTTACAAGCTTCACCGTAGAATTAGTTCCGACCGGCATAAATATCGGCGTTTCAATATCCCCGTGCGGAGTGTGCAAAATACCGGCACGTGCACCGGTATTTTTATCTATATGGATTAAATCGTAACTAAAATTTGACATAATTTATTGGTTTAGGAGTTGAGAAGTTTAGTAGTTTAGAAGAAGTTAAAAATTATATATATTCATGAGCGTTAGCGAATTTAAATTCTTCTAAACCTCTAAACTCCTAAACTTCTCAACCAATTACCTCTACCCCTGAAACCTTTCTTCATTATACGTAATTAACTCAAGCATAGACTGCCAGTTATCATAGAGTTCTTCGGGCTTAAAATAGAGATTAATTTCTCTTTGCGCGCTATTCGGCGAATCAGAAGCGTGGATTACATTATATTCCATCACCTGCGCAAAATCAGCTCTTATTGTACCGACATCTGCATTCATAGGATTTGTAGCACCTACAATATGACGGACGCTTTCAATTGCTTCATATCCTTCAATAACCATGGCTACAACCGGCCCGCTTGTTATATAGTGTACAAGTCTGTTATAAAAAGGTTTTCCCTGATGTTCTTCATAATGCTTTGCAGCTAATTCGGGCGTTACCTGCAATAATTTCATTGCAACAATCTTGAACCCCTTGTTTTCAAATCTTTCAATAATTTTCCCGATAATACCTCTTTTTACTCCATCGGGCTTAATCGCTACAAATGTTCTTTCTTCTGTTTTCATAACCTCTCCTAAAATGTCTGATACAGGCGGAAAACACCTGTTTACTTTAAATTAGAGCATAAAAATTACGAAATGTAAAGATTTTTAGAATTTGTAGCAAAAAATACTATCAGCGTGTTTAATATAATCAAAGAAGGTCTAAATTTTATGTCAATGTTTGGAGATTATAAAGCATATAAACATTACGAGCCTGCCTATGCGAGCTGGAAACAGAGCCGCGACATAATGGAGGCAAAGCGTTTAGAGTATTTAAAACAGCATCCGGAAGAATTTAATCCCGAAGATGTTCAGCGGGGCAAAACCCTTCTACGAGCCATTGACATAATGGATGAATATTCGCAAAAACGGGCGCAGGATATGGAAATCGCAGCCGGTACCGGTGCCGAAACGGCAATTGCACTTACCGAGGTAGCAGGGATTGCGCTTGGAGCTGCATCATCTAAATTAAAGACCGTACAAAATCTTATGGATAAAATCGCCAAAAAGTTTAAATTTAATAAGGGAATTGCAGAAACAATTATTCCTATGCTTGCCGGTATGGCAGCCGGTATTATTGCATCTTTCCCCGTTCAGGCCTGGGTTGCAAAAGCACAGGTTTCAGCCTCGCGTAAAGGACGTTTTGAGGCTATGCGCAAGGATTTGAATAATCCGAACGGTTTTGCGATTTTAACTCCGGAACAAATTCAAATTGCTGAAAAACGTATGCAGTCTATGCCGCAGGAAAAAACAAGCCGTGCTAAAAAACTCAAGTCACAGTTAACGGGCGGGCTTAATTCCTGGAAAGACATGACAATCGACAGTAAGGAATATAAGGAGCAGAGGAAACAATTTGAAGCACAACTTATTGATATTCAGGCTCATTTAAATGATAAAATGACGCCGGAAGAAATTGAAAATGCTAAAAAAGACCAGCAATTATTAACTAAACTTGTTGAAAAAATTGATATCGCATCCCAGGATTATGCCGAAAATGCAGAATTGGCAGTCGGAATTTTAACAAATGGCCTGCTTGCCGGAGGATTTTTAACGGGATACATATCTAAAAAAATTCTTGCTGCTTTTAAAGTAAAATCTGCTAAAAAAGTAGAAACAATCACGCAGATTGTTTCGCTTGCTGCTACTGTAATAGCAGCTGCACTTGGTTCATATGTTGCAAAAGATGCATCAAGAGTCGGAAGATTTAAAATAAAACAAGAGCTCGCTAAAAATCCGGAAACTCTTGTATATATTGATGATAACAAGCTAAAAAATATCGACAATATAAAAATAGAACAGCCTAAAAAAGGTATGTTTGCTTTCTTAAAAGAAGCATGGAAAAATCAAAAAGAATACAAAAAATATAAAGAAATTACAGCGCCTATAGAAAAAAGATTTTATCAGGCGGTAGAGAGTCTGAAATTGACTCCCAAACAGTTAAAAGACGCTAAAAGACTTCAAAAAAATACATTCATGACATTTAACAAAGTAGATGAAAAATCTCAAAAGTATTCTGAAAATATAGAAGCTCTTGGGCAATCCGTAGGTTATATGCTGGCATCAATATGTTCACTGGCATCTTTGGGCTTAATGTTATTACTGAGCAAGAAAAGTAAAGATAACAGCCCCGTAACAAGTATGCTGAATGGTGCTGGTGCTGCTATTATCTCATTTCTCCCGGCTTCCATATTTAATATCTATTTAACTAAAGAGCAGAAAAAAGCTTCACGCGTTGCCGATATGCTTGCGATTAATGAACTCGCTGATTACAGACAGTTTAAATAATAATAATTTTGTCTCCTTTATTACATTTCCCTGCCATCACCTGGATATAAAGTTAAAAAAATTGTATGCTTAAATTCGGTTTCCTATTTGTGCTAATTTCTCCCTTACAAGAAAGAATAGTAGGTCAGCCATTGCCTGACATTAACTCTTGCCCAGCAATAACTTCTAATTATATTATTTAAACAAACTGTTCTTTAAAGATTCATTTTATAATTTTTTATTTGCCCCTACGGTTTGCCCCCTCACCGCATCCGTAGTTTTCGGCTCCCGCCTCAAACACGGCTGCTCCTCTCC
>CALVEE010000012.1 GCA_944326495.1 Candidatus Gastranaerophilales bacterium
TTTCTTACATTCCAAACACTCTTGTTTTAATTTATCCAATTTCTCTTTTTTCATAATTCTATTATACTTGAAAAATTATAAAAATGGGTTAAAATAAGAATACAGGCATGGGCAGCGGTAATGCCCATACCCGCGTCTCTAAAATAGAGACTTGAGTATAAGAACTAATGCCAGCACTAGCGTTAGTTCTTTTTCGCTGATTTTTAAAAGCATACTTACCTCCTTTCTCTTTAAAAGTCAGCGAATGCTGTTTAAAAATCTTCTGCTTGTATTCTCTTTTCAAGGTATGAAAATTCTAACAGAATATTTGTTATAAATCAATATATTTTCCGTGCATTTCCCAAAACAGTAGGTCAGGCATTGCCTGACAAAAAATTAAGAACATTCAAACAGAAAAGCATTTAAACCTTCATTTTAACAAGTTAATGTCAGGCAATGCCTGACCTACAAGACTTTCTTACAACTTCTCGAAATCAGCTGCGCCATGTTTACATATCGGGCAGATAAAATCCGGCGGTAAATTTTCACCTTCGTAAATATAACCGCAGATTTTACATATCCAGCCTTTTTTAGCAGCTGGCTGCGGACGGGGTTTAATATTTTTCTGGTAATAAGTATATGTAACAGTCGGTTCATCCGATAAAATTTCTGCAGCGACAAGCTGTCCAATAAAGAGGGTATGCGTGCCTAAATCGATTTCTTGTTTAACGTAAGCTGACATATAAGAATTTGTATTCTGCGTAATATACAAAACGCCGTTAGGACTTCTTTTTGTGTCATAAAAAGAAGCAAATTTATCAGTATCGCGTCCGGAATGAAATCCGAAATGCTCAAAAATTTCAAATTTAGCGCTTTCTGAAAGAATTGAAACATTAAACTTTTTAGTTCTTTGGATCATTTCATTTGTGTAATTCTTTTTATTTACGGCAATTGCAATCTGCAGCGGGTCAGATGTAACCTGCATAACGGTATTAATAATGCATCCGTTATCTTTTTCTCCCTCATTTGCAGTCAAAACATAAAGCCCGTAGCCGATATTAAACAAAACATTATTATTCATATAAAACTCCCTTATTACACTATGCTATTACAACATATAATAATAGTGCAATAAAGTAAATATTATTTAAATTGTTCGTATAGCCAGCCTTTTTCTTCCAAAAATCTCAAAAGTGCCTGCCGGTTTTGGGGAATATCGGCTCTGGTTTTACCTTCAAGCCTTGTATCATCACCGTATGTACCGTTGATTTTTTCGCTGATAATACCCCATTCTTTTTCTGAAACTTCCCAGCCATCACTATCCCAAGGTTTTCCAGTTACTGATTCTACAATTTCTTTATACATTTCTACTTGTTTAGCTGTCATCATCTTGGCAGGAATTTTTTGCCCGTTTTCATCGTATACTGTTTTACCATTATCATCGACAAGGTAAGAGTTTTCTGCCCACGCAAGCCGTGCTTTCATCTCTTCTGCTGTATATTTTCCGTTTTTTTCGAGGTTAGAGGGCGAAAAGTTAGAGAATTCACAAATATCACCGCCGCAGCAAGCTTCATTATCCACTGTACTCATTAGTCTTGTATAAGCATCAAGATTCAATTGCTGGTAAAAACTGGATTCTTGATTGTCGCCTTCTTTCATAAGCCAGGTATTAAGCTGTTTTATCTGCTCTTTTTTTATTTCAATAATTTGTTTTTGGCTTAGTTCCACCCCGTACATTCGTTTCGCGTCAGATTTTAAAGATTCAATTCCACTATCCAGCCAGCTTTGCATGTCTTCAAGGATTTCTTCTTTCATGTTGTACTTTTTAGCAAGTTCATCATTGGATAATGCTCCCTCAAGGTTTTTACCGTTAGTACAGCGGATATCCCAACCCTTACTCTCAACATTACTCTGAAATCCGTCTCTATTTCTATCAATACAGAACCATTTATCAATATCTCGCTTTGCAAACTCTTTCATTTGCTCCATGCAAGCTTTATTCCGCTCCTCATCGGTAACGATACCATCTCTATTTTTATCTAGAGCGCATGTCCGCCTGTACTCTTTTTCTGTAATATACCCGTCTTTATCGATATCCAGCTCTTTGAATATACTTTCATTTACTTTAGGGTTATTACGCATAAAGGTTTCTTTATCGCAGCCTTCAATCCCGTTTGGATTCCAGGCGGTTTGTGAATTTTCAATATGCTTGAATTCCATCTTCAAATTATGAATACCTTTAATATCTGTCATAATAAATCTCCTTTTCTATTAATAACGGCAACAATACAAAAAACTTTAATTATTGTTACAAATTATTAACCTAAATTATCTCGCGGAGGGAAAATACTGCTATTCATAGCCTGATTTCGGGCCTCACTTTTCATTGTACTGATTTCTCCTCTAATCGTTGAAATTTCTTGCATAAGTTTGGCCTTGCTCTCTTTAGGACAATCCGGATGGTTTAAAATTTTCTTTTTTGCTCTAATAGCCTTTTCTTTTTCTTCAATAGTTGATGTACGTTCAGGTATCCCTTTATATGCACTCTCAACAAATTTTTCAAATGAAACACTGTCTCCAGCCATAGTAAAACTCCTTTCTGGTAGTAATGTAATTAAATTTTGGGGTAAAAAAATCTTATTAGAATGCTTTCTACTATATTATAGTCATACTAAGCTCTATTTGTCAAGTCTTATAATCTTACTAAAATCTTTATCCGTTTGATAAAAAATAGTATCCTGTTGTTGAGATGGGTGAAATTTCAAGAAAATTAGGTTTAAGAATAAAAGAATTGCGGGAAAAGCGGGGGCTTACGCAGTTGAAACTTGCTGAAATTCTAAATATGGAAGCATCAAATCTTTCTAAGATTGAAAGAGGAGTTCAGATTCCCAAAGAAGAAAGCCTTGAAAAAATATCAACGGCACTCGGCGTAGAGGTTAAGGAATTATTTAATTATGAGCATTTCACCGATAAAAAGAACTTAATTACCCGGATAAACGGAATACTAGAAGCATCTGACGTTAGGACCGTACAGAAATATTACAAGCTTTTAATAAATCTATAACATTGCTTGACAGGGGTAAATCTTTATACTAAACTCAAACATGCCGAAGTATAGTGCTGTGGTATGCCTTGCTCGGTTTCAATGCAAATAAAAAAGGAGAAACAAAATGCCAAAAATGAAAACACACCGTGCAGCAGCTAAGAGATACAAAGTTACAGGCACGGGCAAAATCACAAGAAGACATGCAGGTATCGGCCACTTGCTTCAACACAAATCGGAGTCAAGAAAACGTAAGATTTTCGGAGACGTTGTAATTTCTGAATCTCACGAAAAATTGATTTCTAAAGAGTTACCTTACAAGAAGTATGCCAGATAGGAGTGTTGAATTATGAGAATTAAACGTGGAAATGTATGTCGCAACAGACACAAGAAAATATTAAAACTTGCAAAAGGTTTTAAAGGTGCTAGAAGCAGAATATTTAAAGTAGCTAACATTGCTGTAATGAAAGCTCTTAAATATGCTTACAGAGACAGACGCGCTACAAAACGCAACATGCGCCGTTTGTGGATTGTAAGAATTAATGCAGCAGTCAGAGAACAAGGAATGAGCTATTCAAGATTTGTTAACGCCTGCAAAAAAGCTAACATTCAGGTTAACAGAAAAATGCTTGCAGATTTAGCTGTTAACGACAAAGAGGCTTTTTCTGTAGTTGTTGAAGCTGCTAAAGCTGCTTTATAAGATAATGTGTTTAAAAAGTCCGTACTAATTTATTTAGTGCGGACTTTTAATATTAAAAATAGTGTGTGTATATGAAAATTGAAGCTATTCGGAGTAAGAATATTTGTTTTAGTGCAGGCCAGGTAAGAGTCTTTTCTGATTTTGACAGAACATTTCTGCCATCTTCGCATAGTGATTTTGTAAAAAAAATGGATTATAAATTCGTAAAGTCCTTGCAGGAATATTTCAAAGATTTTAGGAATTTTCTGGATAAGACCGGTAAAGATTTGAACTTTACAATTACAACAGGCCGTACATTCGGGGAATTTAAGTCTATGGCAGAGATCGCAAGAAAACGGGGCTTTAAAATGCCTCTGCCGCACAGCTTAATTGCTAAAAACGGAAGCGACGAATATTTAAGAACCGGTGATGACAAGACTTTCTACAATGGCGGTGCATTTCCTTTCAGTTATGATGTAACAAATAAAGAAAAAGAAAAACAAATTGAAAAACTCTCGGGCTGGAATGGCAAGGAGGTAAAAGAGTTTTTGTATAGAATATTCCATTCGCATAATTTAACCGTTATTGAGGCTGATTCTGAGCACAGAAGTGCAGAATACGGTTCCGGAGCTTTATTTAACATACCGGAAATGGATGCCGAGAATACAATAGGACTTAGAAGAGACGGGAATTTAAAAGCATATATAGCATATCCTTGCCGCGAAACAGCTCAACTGCGTAAAGAAATAGCAGAAGAATTTAGGAAGCATCGCATTCAATACATTGAAAAACACGATAAAATAAGACGAGAGCGGAATCTTTTTGCGTATGAACCGAGGTTTTCATCTGATACAGGTTTAACTAAACTTTATGACGCAAAAGAAGGTGTAATATCGGCAAAAAAGAATAATAATCTTGCTATTGTATCAGGTAATGGCTCAAATGACTTTGAAATGCTAAATCCGGCAGAATACCTTATCGAATTTATTGAGGATAAAGCTTTGCGCTCAAGGATTAAAGAAAAAATTAATAATCCGGAAGCTGTTATAGAAGAATTGGATGCATCTCCCGAGCTTACTAAAATATATCAAAAAATGCCTTTCATAGGTATAATTGTTAAAGATAAGAATGAGCACGGTATATATGAAAAATTAGCTCCTTTTACTGAAGGTAAATACAAGAAATTAATTGTTACAGAACAATTTAAGCTAAAAGACGGAATAGAAGATGCAATAAAGCTTTACTGCAAGCAAAATCCCGATTATGAAAAAAATCTTTCTTCTGATATAAAGAGGGTTGTAGACACAAATTGTAATAGCGGCGGCAATAACGGCGGAGATGCGCCCGAGAAATCCAATTTGTGGAAATATTTTATAGCAGGCGGAGGGATACTGCTTGCAGGAAGCGGGATTTACATTTACCATAAAAACAAAAAAATACCGGATAATAGATAATATCCGGTATTGTAAGTTTATAGAAAAAAGATAAAGGAGGAGGAAAAATTACATATCGTATACAAAGTTTTGACCTGTAGTGTTTTCCGCAGCTTCCTGCCTCATAGCCTGGGATGCGAAGAACATTTGTTTTGCATAACTCTGAATTTCAGTGTTATAAACTCTCTGGTCAAATATATTTTCGTACTTTTCAAGATAATCGCCAATCGGATTAACAACATCTGTAAGCAGTCCCATTGCAGTATCTGCAAACTGTTTAAGAGCTCTCTCTCCGATACCGAGTTCGGCCATTTTTTCAGACAAAGTTAATGTCAAAAATCCGCTCTGTTGGACAGCCTGTTCAGCTTGCTGTTCAAGCCTCTGCTCCATTCTTTGTTCTGCAGCAGCGTGCTGTTTAGTCGGATCATAAGTCTGGGTTTTATACGTCTGTAAGAAATTTTGTAAATTAAACGATTGTGTCATATCCTTTGCCCTATTCTTTGTATTAATGTTATCGGCATTTTTTTCAAAAACTTTAGGTTTTTTGAAGAAATATTTACAATTCTTTACATTGGTCTGTTTTTTAAAATTGTAGAGTTTTTTTATGTAGCAAACTTTATACTACTAATAAGTGTTCAAATAAAAACAAAAAGCACGCCTTCCTCGCCCTGCGGGAGAGGAGCAGCCGTGTTTGAGGCGTGAGCCGAAAACTACGGATGCGGTGAGGGGGCTGTCTGTAGGAACAAACAAAAAATTATAAAGAGTTAATGTCAGGCACTGCCTGACCTACTGTTCTATTGTTCTGGTTTAATTCATTAAAATTTTAACTTCTCCTAAACTCCTAAACCACTAAACTTCTAAACCCTAATCAGCACCCACCCAAGCCCTCCCTCACTAGGGAGGGGTGACTGTGCACTTGGTTTTCTTATTCACTTATTCACTTATTTACCTATTTACCTATTTACCTATTCACTAGTTAGTAGGTCAAACACTCCCAGACTATAAGTTATTGTCAAGAAGGTATGCTAAGCTGACCAAACCCCTGACGGATCTGCCCCCTCACCGAGAATTTCTAATACTCAACTTACGTTTTGTATTGAAATTCTATCCTCAGCCCTGGATTTGCTCCACACTCACAGAGTTTTGCCTTTAAGCCTCACGGCTTAGCCGGCTCTATCTGTTCGCTATCCGGACTCTCATATTTCCCCAAAAATTTGATTTTATGCTTTCTATAGGGTATATAATTAAATTATGGGCAAAAAATTTGAAATAGTTTCTAAATATAAGCCTGCAGGAGACCAGCCAAAAGCAATTAAGGAGCTTGTTGACGGGTTAAAGGCCGGGGATGATGCGCAGACACTTTTAGGGATTACAGGGTCGGGGAAAACTTTTACTATTGCTAATGTTATTGAACAAATCCAGAAGCCGACTTTGATTATTGCACACAATAAAACGCTTGCAGCGCAATTGTATAATGAATTTAAGGAACTTTTTCCTAATAATGCGGTTGAATATTTCATCAGTTATTATGATTATTATCAGCCGGAGGCTTATATTCCGAGAACTGATACGTATATTGAAAAATCCGCGAGTATTAATGAAGAAATTGATCGTTTGAGACACAATACAACCAGAAGCCTTTATGAAAGAGAGGATGTAATAATTGTTGCATCTGTAAGCTGTATTTACGGCTTGGGGCTTCCGGAGAGTTATTTCAAGGGTACGATTAAAATTTCTGTCGGCGATACTCTTGACAGAGCCGATTTAATTAAGCACCTTGTTATGACGCAGTATACAAGAAATGATTTAGTACTTGAGCGCTCAACTTTCCGCGCAAGAGGCGATATTTTAGAAATCATGCCTGCGTATGAAAAAATTATTACAAGGATTTACTTTTTTGGAGATGAGATTGAAAAAATCGTAAGGATTGATAATCTCACGGGTGAAATTCTTGAAGCGCCGGAGAGTGTTATGATTTATCCTGCTGTGCATTATATTGCTTATGATGAAAACGAGGAAGAGACAATAAGGCTTATCAGAGAAGAGCTCAAAAACCGTGTAGCAGAGCTTGAGAGCCAGAACAAAATTCTTGAATCCCAGAGGCTGCAGCAGAGAGTTAAATACGATATTGAAATGATTAAAGAAATGGGCTACTGTTCAGGCATTGAAAATTATTCCCGCATAATTGAGCGCCGTCCGGTAGGTTCAGCTCCCGCGACACTTCTGGATTACTTTAGAGGTGATTTTCTGACGGTTATTGATGAATCACACGTGACTTTACCGCAGTTGAACGGAATGTATCATGGCGATGCTTCAAGAAAAAATACACTTGTGGAATTCGGTTTCAGGCTTCCTTGCGCCAAGGATAACCGGCCTTTAAAAAGTGAGGAATTTTTTGCGAAAGTCGGGCAGAAGATTTATATTTCAGCAACTCCGGGAGAGTTTGAAAAAGAGACTTCCGCCCAGCTTGTAGAGCAGATTATCCGCCCGACCGGATTAGTTGACCCGAAAATAAGCGTAAGACCGATTGAAACACAGATTGACGATTTAAAGAAAGAAATTGAAATCCGAGCTAAAAAGGAAGAGCGCGTATTGATTACGACTCTGACTAAGCGCATGGCAGAGGATTTGTGCGACTACTTCCTGCAAGACGGAATAAGAGTCAGATATCTTCATAGCGGGATTAAATCCATAGAGCGCGTGGAAATCCTGCGTGATTTAAGGCTCGGGGAGTTTGATGTTCTAATCGGCGTAAACCTTTTAAGAGAAGGACTTGATATTCCGGAAGTTTCTCTGGTTGCGATTATGGACGCTGATAAGGAAGGATTTTTGAGGTCAGAGACAAGCTTAATCCAGACAATCGGACGTGCTGCGCGTAATGCCTGCGGTGAAGTTATTATGTACGCGGATAAAATAACGGAGTCTATGCAGAAGGCAATAGATGAGACAAACAGGCGGCGTGAAATTCAGCTGGAACATAATAAGAAATACGGAATTATTCCGCAAACAATTAAAAAGCCTATAGAAAATAATCTGCTTTCTCTCGTTGCAAGTTACAGGGATTTAGAAGATATTGTTGCAGAAGAAATGGTAGACTTGGGTATAGAAAAGAAGGATTTACCAAAACTTATAACAAAATTGGAAAAAGATATGCATAAAGCTGCCAAAATCCTTGATTTTGAGCGGGCTGCAGAAATCAGAGACCAGTTAAAAAAACTAAGAGAAATGGTAAACTAGTATATTGTTCTTTAGTAGTGAGCTTGCTACAAACTACATAAGTATTCTAATAAAAACAAAAAGAACGTTTACCTCTCCTTACGGGAGAGGAGCAGCCGTGTTTAAGGCGGGAGCCGAAAACTACGGATGCGGTGAGGGGGGATTTCCTGATATTGTAAAATATTTCGCTAATGCAAATATGTGGTTGTATATAGCTTTTGTTTATAAAATTGAATTGGATTACACTCATCAATAAGAATATTTTGTGTTGTAAGTTTCATACTACTCCCTCTTTGAAATAAGTATTTCTTGCAAAGCGGAGAATATTACTTTAAAATATAGAAAAAGGAGTATCCGCTATGGCTGAAAAGAAAAGAATACTTATTGTAGACGACGATACAGAAATCAGAGATTTATTAGAGTTTGATATTTCTTCAAGCGGATATTTTGTAGATACTGCAGTCGATGGTATGGAAGGATTAAATAAGGCTTTAAATAACAAATATGACCTTATTTTGCTTGATGTTATGATGCCTAAGATGAATGGTTTTGATGTTTGTAAAAACATCCGTCAGGCAAAGATTAATGTTCCGATTTTAATGCTTACGGCTAAAGGCACAATTGGCGATAAGACAAGCGGATTTGACAGCGGGGCGGATGATTATCTGGTGAAACCGTTTGATGTTCAGGAAGTTCTTTTGCGTATAAGGGTGCTTTTGAGAAGAAATCAGCCGCAGGTTGAGAGTATTAATTCTACGGAGATTTTGGAAGCCGGAGAGATTGAGATTTTGCCGGATACTTTAGAGGCTGTGATTTTGAATAAGCGCATGAAGCTTACTCCTACAGAGTTCGAGATTTTATACTGCCTGATGCAGCACTTTAATAAACCAGTAACCCTTGCAACACTTCTGGAAGAAGTTTGGGGATACAGCAGCGACGAGGATGTCAGGATGCTTAGGGTGCATGTCGGAGCGTTAAGAAACAAGATAGAGCCGGATTCTAAGAACCCGAAATACCTTCACACGGTTACAAATGTCGGGTACAAACTTACTCCGTTTGGTGAATAGGAGGAGTATGGTTCAATTTTTCAGCAAAAGAAGGCTTAAAATTGCAGAGCAGATTATTATCGTAATCTTTTTTGCTGTGTTAATTCCAATGACAGTAAGCGGGGTTATAATAAATAATATTAACCAGCAGTCAAACCGCGCGCAGTTACGTTCTGCCGCTGTTATGATTGCTAATATTGTCTCCGAGGAAATTGACGTTTTTACTCATTCTATTAATAATGAACTTTCACAGATTATTGCAACCCTTGAATACTACAATTCTCCGGAGCAGGAGCAAGAATACCTTGATACGATTATTAAAAACCTCTCTTTTTATAAGGAGCTTGCTGTTGTTAAAGAGTCAGAGCTTGCCAGATATGAAATGTACAGTATTCAGGATGATTATGCTGTATTTGACAGACCTATGAAAAACGGTAAATATCTCGTAGCGGTTTTGGATGTAAAAAACCTGCAAAAAAACCTGTTTAAGACGCTTACGGATGATAAACGGCAGATTTATGTACTTGCAGGAAGGGATTTAATCGCGTCTATAAATTATACTAAAGAAGATTATGATAACAGTATTAAACAGCTTCCGGGAAAGCTTGAAGAGAACAAGCCTGTAATATACGGCGATATAAAAAACCAGCCGCTTGTTTATATCAAAAAGACAGAGCCGGATGTTCTCGTAATAGTTAATACAACAGAAGATGTGAAGAAGCACACAATCGACTACAACCGTGATAAAATCATACTTTCGATTATTATAACTATGCTTACGGTATTTTTTGTCGTAGGATTATACACATATTACCTGTATATTAATATCCGCCAGCTTTTTAAGGCAATAATTGCGATATCAAAAGGAAACTATGAAAGAAGAATTCGTCTCCTGACCAATATTT
>CALVEE010000013.1 GCA_944326495.1 Candidatus Gastranaerophilales bacterium
CATATAATGTATATTATCATATACAAGAAGCCCGAAACCTTTATGGCTCGGGCTTCTTAAATGGAGGAGGAGGTGGGATTCGAACCCACGGTACGCTCGCACGTACGACGGTTTTCAAGACCGCTCCAATCAACCGCTCTGGCACTCCTCCAAAGGATTCAATTGTAACAAAATATATCTTACATAAAACATAATTTTTTGTAAACCCCTAAATACTTATTTCTATTTATTGTATAATAACCTTGTAAAAAGGTATTGAGTATGTTTGATTATTTTAAAGGGTTTGTAACTGATAAAAAAAGAACCGTTAAGGGAACTTTTGTAACAATAGAGGCCGGAGGATGCGGATATTTACTTGAGGTCGGGGAACGTGATTTTGATGCAATCAAGATAAATGAAGAAACTTTACAAAAAGTTTATGTTCTTTTGACTCATAGGGAAGATGCTATGTCATTATATGGCTTCTCTCATAAAGAAACACGAGATATTTTTCAAATCCTTCTTTCTGTATCAGGTGTCGGTGCTAAAATGGCAATAGCACTTCTTAATGAATTTGATGCGTGTGATTTGATTACACTGGTAATTGATGGAAATTTTAAGGAACTGACAAGAGCTAAAGGCGTTGGGCCAAAACTCGCTCAAAAAATTATTTTAGAACTCAAAGATAAGCTTATAAAAACCGAATTGCCAAGAGCCGCTTGTGTTTTACCTCAATCGCAAGCGGCAGATGATACGCTGGCAGTTCTTCTGTCTCTCGGATATGAAGAAAAAGAAATTGAGGATGCGTTTAGAAAAATTTTGCCAACACTTGCAGATACCTCTAATTCTGAAGAAGTATTGAGGAATGTGCTTACTTATATTTCTAAGCAGGTTTAAATATTTGAATTTGCGGAATATTTAATGATATCAGAAAATAAAAAAGCCTTCTCGTTCGAATTTCAAAGTTTCGCTTCTGCTCAACTAGAAACTCTTGGTGAGGCGGCAGCCCCGTAAGGGGAATAAAGAAGGTAAAGTTTTCAAATTTATATCTTTCCGTTTCTAATTTTTCAACCGGCTAAGATAGCCCCCTCACCGCATCCGTAGTTTTCGGCACGGCCTCAAGCACGGCTGCTCCTCTCCCGTAAGGAGAGGAAAACGTACTTTTTTTCAAATTAATTGTAGCGCAAGCTCCATACTGCAAACAAAAACTGCTCGAAGATACAAACAAAATTTATTTTTGAGCTTATCCCCTTTATGCACCAGAAACATTTTTATTTACTTACATAATGTAAACAAAAAAGGCTTCCAAAAATTCTTTAGAAGCCTTTTTAATAAATGGTCGGGATGACACGATTCGAACGTGCGACCCCTTCGTCCCAAGCGAAGTGCGCTACCAAGCTGCGCTACATCCCGATAAATACTTAGTTTCCGAGTTTGGAACGCAGCTTGGTAATATCTATATACGGCTCGTCCCACTAACGTTCGAACTCGCCTCCCTCCAATCAAAACGATAATTAATTGTTTTTCCGGAGTCCTTGCTACATCCCGATAAATATTCGATTCTCAATGTAAGCTCATCTTACTGTAAACAAACTTATAAATCAAGATACAAGTTTTAATCTTTGATGTATAATAACCGTAAGATGACAAAACTAATGAGTCTTAAAACAAAAACAACTTCCGCTGCGGCTCTTGTTAATACATTATTAAAACTGAACATTGACAGTATCTTCGGATACCCTGGTGCTTCTGTTTTAAGTATTTATAATGAACTTGCTTCCGAGACAAGAATTAAACATTATCTTGTAAGACATGAGCAGGCTGCTGTACATGCTGCAGAAGGATATGCCAGAGTCAGTGGTAAAACCGGTGTTGTTCTGGTTACTTCAGGACCGGGATTTACAAATACTATAACAGGAATTGCAAATGCTTATGCTGATTCCACACCGCTTGTAATTCTTGCCGGACAGGTTACAAATGCAGATAAAAAAGGAAAAATATTTCAGTATGTTGATATTGAATCAATTGTAAAAACTTGTTCCAAAAAAGTATTTAATTTTTCAGATAATGATGATATAGAAGAAGTTATTGAAAACGCGTTTCTGGAAGCTAATACGGGGGTAAAAGGGCCTGTAGTCGTGATACTGCCGAGAAATCTTCTTGAAGCAGAACATAAACCCAAAAGACATATTTTGGAAATGGAAGAATATAATACTCCGAATTTTCAAGCAGAAATTAGAACTCTAAAAGAACTTCTGAACTCATCTGCAAAACCACTTATTTTATTAGGAGGCGGTTGCGTCAATGCAGCTAAAGAAGTTGAACATTTTATTACAAAACTCCAAGCCCCTGTAGTATCGACTCTTATGGGTATCGGAATTTATCCGGCTGAAAATAACTTATATTTGGGAATGATAGGCCTGAATGGTACTGAAACCGCTAATGCGGCATTAAACCACTGTGATCTTCTAATTGCACTCGGAACATCTCTTTCTGACAGATCAACTTGCAAAAACAAAAATTTTACCGGAAATTTTAAAACTGTCAGTGTAAATTTACAAAAATCCTCTAAGCAGGTTGATTTGGAAATTATTGCTGATGTAAAAGAATTTTTAAGTATTCTTCTTGCAGGAGAGGAAAATATTACACCAAAACCTAAAAAACTACTTATGGAAATAGATGCATTAAGAGATTACTGTGAAATCAGACTGGAGAGTTCCAAAACATTGCATTCATCATATGTACTCGAAACCATATCTGAATTTACCAAATACTATGAGCCTGTTGTTGTAACAGATGTAGGTCAGCATCAAATGCTTACGGCTCAATTTTTTAATTTTAATAAACCCCGCAAATTCATTACCTCCGGCGGACTTGGTACAATGGGGTTTGGCCTTCCTGCTGCGATAGGCGCTCATATTGCTAAACCAAATAATCTCATACTCAATATTACAGGTGATGGCTCTTTCCAGATGAATCTGCAAGAGCTTGCAACTTGCAGGGAACATAATATACCGGTAAAAATTATAATCATGAACAACAGTTACCTGGGAATGGTCAGAGAGTTGCAGGAGAAAATATACAACAAAAGATATCAGGTAGAAATGATTAATCCTGATTTTGCAAAAATTGCAGAAGCATATGATTTATTTGCTATAAGAGTTAGAAAAAAAGAAGAATTAATTCCGGCTTTGGAAAAAGCTATTAACCATAAAGGGACTGCTATTGTAGATATAGTTATTGATTCTTTTGAAAACATATAAAAGCCGTTCAAACAGAACGGCTTTTATATAATCCTTTTAATCCTTTTCCCAATTTTCCGCTTCATTTTAATCCAGCAGTGCTTCCAAAATTGCAGCATTTTTCGTTGCCATAGTATTAGCTTTCATCCTGCTTTTATACATATAGCTCCTCAAAGCTTCTCTAATCAATTCTGAACGTGTACGGTTTTCGCCTTCTGCTACCTGGTCAATTTTGTCTAAAAATTCTTCGGGCATTGAAATCAAAACTCTTGCCATATATTTCTCCTTTACTATGTAATGACTTTAGATATCTTGTATATATATAAAGTCATAAAGAGAAAAAAAATTGCTTTTTTTGTTTGATATATTAAGTTTTGTAAACAAAGCTTTTCGAAACCCAGCTGCTGCAGAAGATTTTAGGAATTGTGTTTTAATACCTTAAGCATAAATCACAATTTTATTGTTCTAAATAGAGTAAAGTATTGATGCGCGCCATAATATATTATAATCGATATAAAGTAGTTTTCTAAATCATTAACTTCTAAATATGTTTGTACCGGCGTTTTTCTTTTTGTACTTTTAAGATTACCGATAAAGTCCAGAAATCCCATATGGAGCTTTTGTGCAAAAGTGTATTTAGGTTTAGGAATATGTTCATCGTAAAACATTTCGGGTGTATACTCTCTTTCGTATACAGGAATAATGTATTTTACAATGCCATTTTGTTTAAAAAGTATAAACCAATCGCCTTCATGCTCACGCGGAGTAAGAAGATAATATCCGGGTTCAACAGTTATAGACTTAAAGTATATAGGGGAATTTAGCCTTAAAAGCGGATAAACAGACCAGGTTGCATCTTTCAAGTCATAGTATTGTTCAGGATCAATGTTGTGAAGATAAGAAAAATTCGGGACATCCAGTGAGTTATAAATTTCTGCATAATTTTTTGTAGGTTTTGCTTTTTCACCTTGAGGCGGAATTATAATCTCTTCTTCTGAATACTGCTGATAAGCATCATTATTTCCCGGAATCTCAGGATTATCGACCTCATCAAGGGTATTCGGGTCAATATCTTCATAAAATCCGGGCGGAGTTCCCGCATGACCGCCATTATCTACAGGTTCTGCAGCATATACCGGTAAAAATAACATTAAAGCTAAAAACAACAAACTCTTCTTGAACATACAAATATTTTAATAAATATTAAAATAAAATCAAGTATTACAGCGTTTTAAATCACAATAAGCAGCATTAAAACCATTTTAATCTTAAATACAATTCTCCTCGCTTAACAGGTACAACCGCCCGGTAAAAATTTTGTTTATTAAAAATATGTTCCCATCGCAAAATTGCATAAGTGTTCTCCAAAACTCAAGGCATTCAACCCTCCTCTCCTAACGGGAGAGGATAGAATTTCAATACGAAACGTAAGTTGAGTATTAGAAATTCTTGGTGAGGTGGCAGCCCCGTCAGGGGAATATAGAAGGTAAAGTTTTCGTATTTATATCTTTCCGTTTTTTATTTTTTTTCTACAAGATAAGATAGCCCCCTCACCGCATCCGTAGTTTTCGGCTCCTGCCTCAAACACGGCTGCTCCTCTCCCGCAGGGCGAGGAAAATGTACTTTTTGTTTTTTTATATTCTCCCCGTCTCACATTTACCCCCTCTTGAAAATTTATGGACATATGCTATAATGTTTATATAAAGTAGCGATGTAATATTTTTCAACTGGAAACGAATCAAAAAATTATAAATAATCACGGAATAGAGTAATTACCCCAAATTGTAAGAATTTGCATTGTTACGGTGTTATGAAGTTAAAGCAGGTTTAAGACAGTGACAATCTCATTTAGCGGTTTAGCATCAGGATTAGACACCTCCTCTTGGGTAGAGTCATTAGTAGCCTTAAAGCAGGCGAAGGTAGAGACTTTAGAGGAGGAAAAAGAGACTGTCTTATTATCTCAAGAGACTTTAAATAATATTAAATCGTTTTTCAGTTCTTTCAGGAGCTTAATAGAAAAGGTAACAGACGCTAAATTTGGTGTTGCATCAATGGATTTGTTTACGCAGAATTTAGCAACATCGAGTAATTTAGATGTTTTAACCGCATCAGCTACAACAGAGGCGGAGGAAGCTACTTATAATGTATTGGTTGATAAATTAGCCTCTGAAACACAGGCTGTAAGTAACTACAGCTATTTAACAACTATAGTTCAGACGACCACTGCTACAAATGATTCAAAGTTGACAAGTTTAGGCGTAAAGGCCGGTAATATCGGGGTTACAGTAAACGGGGTCGAACGCGGATTAACAATAACCGAGAATGATACAATTGCTACTTTTATAGAAAAATTACAGAATATCGGGGTTGAAGCCAGCTATAACGAAGAGACCGGCGTTTTTAGCATGAATATTGATGACGGCGCAATTAATGATATTGACGGCACTGGAATTGTTGACGCTTTGCATCTTGAGGGCGTAAATGAGGGTTATACAAGCGACCATTTGCAGACTTCACAGACTGATACAGTCTATTCCGCTGCAACAGAAGCTACTTTATTGACTGAATTAGGGGTAAAAGCCGGTGTTATTACAATTCATGCAAATGACAGGGATTATAATGTTACAATCACAAATTCCAGTACATTAGGAAGTTTTATTGCAGATTTGGAGAATAATAATATTGAAGCCGAATTAGATGCAACAGGTGTATTTACAATATCTGATGCAGAGATTACAAATGAAGGCACGACAGATATCCTGGATGCTCTTGGTCTTGCGGTTGATATTTACGGCAAAACCCAATCTACCGGGGATTTGACTCATGAAACCGTTGTAACTCAAACAACAACTGCAACATCTTCTACTTTGTTAAAAGATTTGGGCGAAGGTACTGCAATCTCAAACGGCCAGACTGTAATTGTGAGAGATTCAAATAATGAATATACAACGATTACAGTCGGGACAACAACAACACTGGGCGAGCTGCTTCAGGAAATGTCGAATGCAGGCTTGTATGCAGCTTTGAATAGCGACGGCACAGTAGAGATTGCAGGCGGTACGATTACTGGCGGAACTTTTGATGCTGTAGAAGCTTTAGGATTGGAAAGAGAACCTTATACAGCTATGGTAACGGGCGATCCTTTGACTGAAACGGTTGAAGTACATAAGCTTGTTGATTTACAGACCCGTCTTGTAGATGACTTGAAGGTAACGGAAGGTTATTTAGAAGTTACTGACGCTGACGGAAACCTTTATTACGAAAAAATTTATTCAGGTCAGACGATTGCTGATTTTATGACTGATATGGGGAACTTAGGTATCGCAACAAGTCTTGATGAAGAGACCGGGATTTTAACTATAACAGGCGGTGCGTTTAAGACTTTGACTGACGCAGATGTTCAGGATTTGGTAAACAAAGGTACAATAAGAGAGCCTGACAGCCGTTATATTAAGGGAACTAATCTTCTTGAGTGTTTATATGGTTCAGGAACAATTTCTACCGACCATATAACTGTTGCTTCGACTTATTCAAAAACACAGGCTTTAAGCCATTCCGTCATTAATACTATAAACGCTTCTACAACGACTTCTCTCGGGAATTTGGGTCTGACTAACGGTACTGCAGTTTTTGATGTACGCGGAGAAAAACGTACTATAAATGTTAATCAGACAATGACAATCGAGGATTTGATGGATGAGCTGGAACAGGTTGGTATTGCATCAAGCTGGGATAGCGAGCATTCCAAAATAATGATAGAGAATGCAACATTAACCGGCGGAAGTTCAAACCTTGCTGACGTATTGAATTTAACAACAACTGTTTCCGGCAAGTATGTAACTTCAGATGCTTTGTATTCAAGAGAGACAATAACAATTGATGCAACGAGAGATACGGTACTCGCTGATTACGGAATTACAAATTCAATGTCAACGGCAGACAGGACTGTAAATTTATATAACAGCGACGGCACTCTGGCTGATACAATGGTAGTCGGCGAAGGTACTACTATTGGTAATCTTCTTGACTGGATTAACGGTCAGGGCGATATTTCTGCGACATTGGAGGATGGATATTTAACCATCAATAACGGTTATATAGAAAACGCTGCCTTAGAAGCTTCAATGGGATTAGAAACTTCTAACAAGAGCAGTTATGTTTTAGGCTCCATAATGACAGTTACAACAACAGCAGCCGTAACCGGCGAGACTACATTAGGCGAAATTATTTCAACTCTCGGAACAACATCTGCAGTTCAGGGCGGCTATAATTTAAGCTTTAACAGTCATAATCTGGCGGTATCAGCGAATACAACGATTAATGAATTAATCAACCTGATTTATGATAACGGCGGAACGGCGGTTTTAGATAATACCGGCCGCTTGTCGATTAATGGCGGAACATTGACCGGAAGCGTTGCAACAGCTTTGGGAATAACTTCCATAACTCATACTTCATCAGTTTCAGCAACGGGTGAAAGCTTGTTTACGACAAAAGAAGAGTATGCGGATTTGGATACAACATTTGCTGATATAGGAATCAATAACAGCAGTTTTATTATTCACGACAACTTGGGAACAGCAATAAGAACTATTAGTGTAACCGGCACGGATACGATTGGTTCGTTCTTTGATGATTTGAAGGCAAACGGCATAGACGGAACGATTTCAAACGGTGTAATTACCTTGAATTCTGAGCAGGGAAGATATATAACAGGTGCGCTGGCAAATTCACTCGGCTTGGATACTCAGACCGTGACGGAAGTTGTGAATACAACACAAAGTTCAACCATTGGTATTGTTCATACAGATACAGTTCTTGCGGATTTAACATCTACTCTTGGTGCAATAGGCGCAATAACCGGAAGCGGACAGAATATTCTGATATATGATGAAAACCGGACTTGTATCGGAACGATTTCGAATTTAACTACCTCTTCAACCGTCGAAGATATGTTTAATGCTCTTAAAGCCTGGGGAATTCAGGGCTCTATTGCAAACGGTGTAATGAGTTTTTATTCCGAATCCGGAAGGTACGCTGCAGGAACGATTATGACCAACTTGGGCGTAACCGTCCAGAGCGGTCAAAATGTAACGTTTACTATCGCTCAGACAATAACTTCAAGCGGTAATTTGACTTATAATGAGACCGTAACTGCAACAGAAGACAGCTTAATTTCTGATTTTGTTTCAATAAGCGGAACAAGTAATGTAATTGTTTACGATAAAGAAAATAATGCAATAGGAACGGTTGGAGTCACAAATACATCAACGTTTGGCGACTTGTTCAGAGGCTTGGCACAATACGGAATAGACGGCGATATCCATGACGGAGTAATTAAATTAAGCCCTGATAATGGCGAGTATGCTACAGGCTCAGTATTAACATCTCTTGGTATAAATACAACCCAAATAGTAGGAACAAAAACTGTCGGAGTTGCATTCAGCTCTACAACCCCGGTAACTTATACGGTTGCAGAAGAGGCTACATTGGATACAACTTTTGCCCAATTGGTTGGCGAATATGATTATGGTAAAAGAATTGTTGTACTGAATGATAAAGGTGTGGAACAAGCCCAGCTTGATATTACTTCTGATATGACCATCGGTGATTTTTTTGCCCTGCTTGAACCGTATGGTTTTGAAACCTCTATAATAGACGGGGTTATAAGGATTAATTCAAAAGACGGATGGGCTATTGGAGAAGATGGCAATACGTTATTAACAGATTTGGGTATAGAACTGGTTTATGACCGTCAAACAATCACAACCGGCATGACATCTACCTCTACTATTGCGGTTACATATACGTCTACCGTTATGGCAACAGCATCTACAACAATGGAAGAGCTTGGAGTTGTAACAAGCGGATATCTTGATACAATAAATCCACCTGCAGGACATTTAACTCAAGCAGAAGCAGAAGCGCAAGGTTTTACCTGCGTAAGTGATGCAGCATCTCTTCAAGCAGCGCTGCAGGCTGGTGAAGATGTTATGCTCATGTCGGATATAGATTTATCCGGCATTGATTGGACACCAATCAATTATAATGGAACATTTGATGGCAATGGGTATACAATATCTAATGTAAGTATTTCGAGTTTTACTAGTTCTGGCTCCAGGCATTATATGGCATTTTTTGCTGCTACAAATGGTGCAACGCTAAAGAATCTCCGATTCGAAAATGTTTCAATGAATGTTTCAGGACTTGAAGTAAGTTCTATGTCCGGTCAATTTAGATATGGCTTATTGGCAGGACAGCTGCAAAGTACAAATGTAGAAAATGTATCTGTTGAAGGAGAAATATATTTTGATAATGTTCCACTTATAGGTTCGAATACGTATCTTGGAGGGCTTGCTGGATATGTGAGTTATTCAACAATATCAAGTTCATATTCTAATATTGATATAACAGGATCATGCCTGCAAAGATTGCAAGCCGGCGGTTTTGTCGGGAATGTTTATTCTTCAACAATAACAAATTGTGCTGCTTCTGGTGGTACAAGCAATGTACAAAGATTAATCAACCCAACTTGCTTAAGTGGCTTTGCACACAGCATTTCTAGCGGAACGATTACAAATAATAAGACTGAGTTCCAAATGAAAGATTTTTATATAAGTGGAGTTAATAGTGGTGGTCAACATTTTCATTTTGCTTATAATATATCAGATAGTGTAAGTTCGAGCGGCAATGTTTATGATAGCAGAATAAATCCAAGTGCAGAGCAGGATAGTGTTAGTGGAGTATCCAGTAGTAATATAGCGGGTGATTTGTCGGAATTTGCAATTCTTTCAGAAGAAGGAAAGATTATTGGTAGATTTGATATTACTGAAAGCACTACTATTGGTGATATTATGACAATGCTGGGCTCTTATGGTATAGAAGCCAAACTTACTGACGGGGTGCTTAGTATAACATCTTTAAATGGAAATTATGTTAATGGTACCGTTCCAAAAGCCTTAGGTATAGAGGTAGAGTATGGGGGGAGTGTATACAAAACAGTCGGTGCTACTACTACCTCTACTGCTGCGGTTACTTATACAACGGCATCAGTTGCTACTGAGACGACAACTTTCAACGAGATTCTGAATCCGGTAATTAATGGTACAATTACAGCGACCGGTGTTACAGGCGATGTAATTGCAATCAATAATGCAACAGATCTTGGCTATCTTGCACAGCTGGTTAATACCGGAAATGATATGAAAGGCAAAACATTTATTCTTACAAATAGTATAAATTTAAACAGTATCAGCGATTGGACAAGTATTGGTAATGCTAATAATCCTTTTGCCGGAACTTTTGATGGCAGCGGACTTACAATATCCTATATGAAACAAACACTCGCTGATGATGATCAAGGGGGGCTGTTTGGCTATACTGATGGTGCTACAATTAAGAATATAAATTTATCTAATTTTACAGTTAGTGAAACTGCTAGTACAACAAGCGGATATGTCTATACAGGTGCCCTTGTTGGTTATGCTAAGGATAGCACAATTTCCGGGGTTTCCAGCACTAATACTTCAGTAACATTAGGCAGATCAGGATATTCAGGAGGACTTATTGGAAGACTTGAAAATTCTACTATAGAATGGTGCTCCATTTCTGGTACAATAAAAACATCTGCTGCACAACCCAGAGCTGTTGGAGGACTTATAGGACAGATCTATCAGGGTGGTACTATCACTGCTTGTTATAACCAGGCAACTGTTAGTGTGGACGCAGAAACAACAGGTGGGCTAGTAGGCCAGATGGGACTGTATACTGTAGCCGCAGGAAAAACAGTGACGATAACAGATTCATATAATAGTGGCACTGTAGCAAACGCTAGAACCTCTGCTACCGCGGGCGGGATTCTAGCAAGTGTGCATTATAATAATACAAACAATTGCACGCTAAATATACTAAATTGTTACAATAGTGGACGAGTATATACCGCTAGTTCACCAAATGCCCACTCCGGTTCTATTATTGGAATATTTTATAATGTTAATTCTATCACGAAGTCTAATACCGTAAATATTTCTAATACATTTGCTACTACATCAGGAGATGCTGTTGGTTATACAAGCGATTATAACACCTTGAATGATGATACTTTCCAAGGCGGGCTTTCTGACTCTCAACTAAATAGTGCAGCCTCGGCTGTTTGGAGCGATACTACATGGAGTGGTTTGAATGGCTCTGGTCTGCCAACATTACGTAGAAATAATGATTATACAATTGATATTAAGAATCCTGATGGTACACGCCGAACCACTTTGAATTTGAACGGCGAGAATACATTGAGTTACCTTAATACTATATTGCATGGATATGGTATATCAGTTTCATTAGAAGATGGCGTTTTACATTTTACATCCAATAATGGGAATTATGTTGCAGGTAGCCTTGCAGATGCTTTAGGAATAACAACATCTAGTACAACAACCACAACTCAAACGATAGGAACAGTATCTACATCAACATCACAGGTCGTTTATACTCAAACTGTTACAGCAGATGCATCTACAACACTGCTGTCTCTTGCCGGATACAAAGTTGATGGCACTATAACTGCGAGTAGTGTAACAGGAACGGTTATAGCAATTAATTCTGCGGCTGATTTATATAATCTTGCACGTTTAGTTAGCAATGGTAACTCAATGAGCGGAAAAACATTTATACTTACAGATGATATAGATTTGAGCTCATATGCTAACTGGATTGGAATTGGAACTACTAGTCATACCTTTAATGGTAATTTTGATGGTATGGGACATACTATATCTAACTTAAAACAAAGGATTGTATCATCAACAAATGAATTAGCGGGCTTATTCAAAGCTGCAAATGGTACAATCAAAAATATCAAACTGGATAATGTTAGTATATATGCTGAGACAACTTCCAGCGGGAGTTCTATTTCTGCGGGTGCTCTCATTGGCTCAGGCTGGAATGCAACTATAAGCGGTATAGAAGTAACTAATCTGGATATGACAGCTGCCGGCTATAACGTAGGTATCGGCGGGATTTTTGGCTTTGGGATGGTTGATATTTCCAATTGTTATGTGTCAGGAGAGATGGAAGGTAACAGCCTGATTGGAGGTATTGCAGCAAGATATGCTTATGGGACTGGCTCGAATTCAATTAATGCTTGTCAAAGCGATGTGCATATAACACAAACCGATTCTTCTGGTATGACTGGAGGTATGGTTGGGCAGCTTGTACTTGTGCAAACTCATAATATAACGATTACAAATTGTGTAAATAATGGTCGTATAGATGCTCCAAACAGTGATAATACCGGCGGCCTGGTAGGATTAATATTACTTGACGCATTAGACGGTACAGCTGGCAGAACTCTCAACATCACTAATTGCTTGAATAAAGGAAATGTTGTTCAGGGTTACGATTTAGTAGGTGATATTTATACAAATTCAACAACCGGAGCTGTTCCATTGCATACTATAAATTATAGATATTGTTATGCGTTTACAGGAACTAACTCCAAAGGGTTATATGGGACATCGCATGGAGTTGGAACTGTTAACGCAACCGGACTTTCTACAATATCCCCGGAATTTTTTGCAGGTAATGCATTGGCGCGTGGATTTGATCCGGATGTCTGGGATTATATAGATGGAAATATTAAAACAACAAATGAATACGAAATAAATATAGATTCTGCTTTGACAGGATCAAACGCTTTACAAAGCAAAATCAGCTTTGACAGCCAGAACACTCTTGGTGATATTATAAATGCGTTGTCTCCACACGGACAGGCTTATATTCGTAATGGTCAAGTAATATTTGAATCTGATGATCTAAAACTCTCCGGTCAGGGGACAGACTTGTTAACAGCTCAAAAAGCTGTTGAAACTAATACGCTTACATATGATTCTACAATAGGCGGTATAACCGGTTCTTTGATTACTCGTTATTATATAACCGTCGTTACCGATGGGACTTCACATACTATTACAGTTAGAGCAACGGATACAATAGCCGATATGCTGACGATGCTTGCAAGCCATGATATTGAAGGTTCTATTAACGATGGACTGATTACATTAAAAGGTGGTCAAAATGTGTATATTAGAGGAATGTCATCAACTCTGAAAAATGCACTTCATATTGATTCGACCTACGCAACTTCTATAATCTATGAAAGAATATCTGATGTTATTTTTACATCATCAATTGCATCAATGACAACATCTACAACCTTAGGAGAACTAGGATTAGCAAGCGGCTCTACTGCTAACTATACAGTTGGAAGCAACGGGAAAAATTATACTGTAACTGTTAAATCTACAGATACGGTTGGAGACATTATGACAACCTTGGCAGGTTTCGGTATTGCAGGGGTTATTGAAGATGGAAAATTAAAACTTATAGGTTCAGAAGATAGTTATGTAGTATCTTTTTCTTCTATTTTAGGAGATTTATTCCAGATCCAGACAGGAAGTGGTTATACTTATAATTCACATACATATCAAGCAGGAACTAATACTGACTCTAACAAACTGTCATATCAGAGTGTTAATACTCTTACGACCTCTACAACTTTTGGTGAGCTGGGGTTGGGGGATGTACCTCCTGTTACTGTTGTTTCTAACGGGGTTCAATATTCTATTACTGTTAAAGACTCGGATACTGTTGATGATTTTATATCAACTCTTGCAGGGTTTGGGATATCAGCTTCGGTACACGATGGTAAGATAACAATTGTCGGGACTGAAGATGCATACGTTTCTGCAGGCGGCTCTGTATTTGATGTCTTAAATCTTGCTGACGGCTCTGGAAATAATTTCACTACAAAAGTAGAAACAACTTTCTCCAATACAGCCTCCGATCACTTGACCTATGACGAAACTAAAACACTCGCTTATGATACAACGTTTGGAGAATTAGGAATACACGAAGCATTAGTATTAGTCATAAATCCTGATCATACTATGAATCCTGGAATAGATGGTACAATACCTATTGCAATTACAGAAGAGATGACTATTAATGATATGCTAACAGCTCTTGCTGGAGCAGGTATTCAAGGGCAAATATTTGCTGGAAATCTTACTTTTTCTGGGTCAGATAATGCTTATGTTGTACTAGATTACTACTCAATGACAGATTCTCTCGCACAAGCCTTGCATTTAACAACAGATACATATACTACAGTCACATCAACAACAAATGCTAACACGACATCTAACGAGCAGCAGCACAACACAGTCCGCACAATGACTACGGATACAACTTTCGGAGAAATGGGGTTAACTTCAAATGCATATATTACAGTTGTATCTAACGGAACTCAGCATGTTGTTACGGTTACAAGCAGTCAAACAGTTGACGATATTATTTCAACCCTTGCAGGTTACGGAATCTCCGGTGCTGTTGCAAATAACGGCCGCTTAACCTTCACCGGCGGAGTCGATACTTACATAAAAGACATGTCTCAGACTCTTAAAAATATCTTAAAACTTACCGCCGGGCAAAACAACTCCTGGACTACAGGCACAGAACAAACCTGGGTTAACTCGGATTCTGACGAGCAGACAGAAGTTAAAGACGATGTTCTTATTACAGGAGATACAATTCTCTCTTCTATTCAAGGTTACAACAACGGTAACGGCCGTCTCGTCGTTCATCAAACAAACGGCAAATTTACCACAATCACAGTCAGTGCAAGCTCTACAATTGACGATTTCTTTGATCAAATCGCAGATTACGGTCTTGTCGGTACAATCGGCGAGGACGGTAAAGTTACTATTACAGGCGTCGGTAATGTCTACCTGCAGGCAGCCTCCGGCGGAACAAATATCTTAACTGCTCTCAAAATGAGTAATGTAATATCTAATGTTCAGACAATTACATCCAACAGAACTTCTGACACTTTAACCCATACCGTAACAGTTGCCGCAAGCGGTACTACAACTCTCGAAAACCTCGAAGATACTGCCGGAAACGGTATTACATTCAACGGTTCGGGTAATGTTTCACTCGTTCTTGAAACAACTTCCGACGCTGGAAACCAGAAAGTTACACTCAATTTCTCAAGAACACAGTCTTTATATGATGTAATAGACGCGCTTGCGCAATACGGAATTCAGGCTTCTATAGACGCAGCAGGACGCTTCTCTGTCTCAAGTTCTAACTTAACCGATTTTGATATATCAGGTGAACTCGGCGACTTCCTGATGGGGAATTATACCAAAGAATACGGAGAAGATACAACCTATAACGTCTCCACTAATCTTGTTGAAACAACTGTCGTTTATATGAACGACGCAAGCAAACTTGCTGATTTTGGTATAACCGGCGGTAATATCTTAATTACACAGCAGGGAGTAAATTATACTATAAATATTGATCCGACAAGTATTATTACAATCGGTGATTTCAGAAACCTGCTGGCTGAATACGGTTTCAACAGTATTATTGATAGCAGCGGGCGTTTGTCTGTTACCGGTATCGGTGAAAGCTATTTGAGCTCAATTGCTGGCGGTTCTAATATTCTTGACCGTCTGGGATTAACTGACTGGACTCTCGGTGAAATTACACAGTCGAGCGATCACCTCACCGATACGGAAGTTGTCGTTAATACCATCTCAATGTCTGACAGGATTGCAGATTTAACCGACGCTGCAGGAAATAACCTCGGAATTACTGCAGGACAAATCTATG
The DNA here is from genome assembly GCA_944326495.1 of Candidatus Gastranaerophilales bacterium. GTDB lineage: Bacteria > Cyanobacteriota > Vampirovibrionia > Gastranaerophilales > Gastranaerophilaceae > CAG-196. Next base: position 15,897 of record CALVEE010000013.1, read on the forward strand.
TTTATCAGGACGGAACAAGAAGTACCGTAAATATTGATACAAATGATACTTTAGAAACTTTAGCCGCTAAGCTTTCTCAATACGGAATTACTGTAGGAATTTCGCAGGAAGGAAGGTTGTATTTCGATGGGAATAATGACAGCTACTTAACTACAAGCGGCTTAAGCTCCGCAAATGCTTCTAATATTCTTTCTAAGCTCAATATCGAAGGAAACTGGTCGACAAGATATGACTCCACAAGCGGTAAATTACAGTACACAGAAGAAGTTATAAATGTTGTTGACCGTTCAACCAAGCTCTCTGACTTGAAAGATGCTTCCGGAAATGACTTGAATATTACGGAAGGTACGTATTACGTCTACTCAAACGGGGTTAGAAATACCGAGACGATTACTGCGGATACTACTGTTAATGACTTTATGGCAACTTTAGCTAAATACGGACTTATTGCAGATATTGCAGAGGATGGTTCAATCTCCGTCGGTGCTTACAATAACACATATCTTGCAACATCAGCGCTTGCCGGACAAAATTCAAATGTCGTCTCAACTCTGTTTGCAGAATGGGATTTCGTTAATATCTATACCTCAAACGGCCTTGATATCCCGACTGATGAAATCAGAGCTATTAACAGAGATACAAAACTTGCTGATATCAATGAAGGTACTTATCAGGCAGGATATATTACGGTTGTTAAAGACGGAGTCCAGACTAATATTGAGCTTAAGGCTGATGATACGGTCGGAACTTTGATGGATGAATTAGCTCTCTACGGCTTTGAGTCTGTAATTAATGAAGATGGTCAATTGATTATCAAAAACTCCGGAGACAGCCTCTTACAGAACTACACAGGCTCTGGTCAGGCTTCTAATGCCTTGACTCTGCTGGGGATTGGCGTTAATGACTGGATTAGCACTAATACATATAAGAGTGATACCTTAAATGTTGTTCAGACTTCAACTCTTGATGCCTCTGCAACAAGAGATACCTTGCTTTCTGAACTTGGAGTTTCAACCGGCGAATACTACGTTTATAATAACGGAGTAAAATACACAGCCCTAATTTCATCTGATGAAACTTTAGGCTCATTTATGGATACCTTGAAAAGCTTCGGACTTGAAACAAGCCTTGTGCAGGGGCCTGATGGAGCTGTTTTATCAATTGTAGGCAAAGGCAATTCTTATATTGCTAAATCTGCAAGCACAACAAACGCCTCTAATGTTGTAGATGTCCTGTTTACCAACGGTGTCGAAGAAACAAACGAATACAGCGGTCTCCAGCAGACTTCTACTCTTGTGACAACATTTAGCGACGCAACTCTGGATACTAAGTTAAGCTACTATGACACCCCCTGGGGTACCGGCATGCTTACGGCAGAAGGCGATTTGAGTGTTACTGTAAACGGAGTAGAAAGTGTTATTAAGATTACTGCTGATGAGACTTTCGGAAGCTTAATTGAGAAATTTAATGCGCTGGGCTTAGAAGCTACGCTTGCAAACGGCGAATTAATGATACAAAGCGGCTACGATACGTTTACTATAAATACAGCCGGAACAACCTCCAGCATACTTTCTACAATAGGATTAACTTATCATAACGATTTGGGCGGTTATGTTGCAAGTGATGATACAGTACTTTCAACAACAACTTCTATTGAAGAAAAAACACTCTCTGTTTCAAATTACGCTGATATGAATACGAAACTCGGAACGCTGAATATTTCAGACGGAAGCCTTACTGTATACAGAAACGGCGAACGCGCTACTATCCAGATAGATTCCGATGATACTTTCTCAACTCTTAGATCAAGATTAGCAGCAGCGTTTAGTGATTTAGAATTAAGCTTTGAAGACGGATACTTAAAAATCTATTCAACCGATCCGGATGCCGATGTTCAGGTAGGTTCGACAACTGATAAAGGTAATTTTGCCGCAATAACCGGTATTACAAACGACGGAAGCGGTTCGGTTAAGAGTGCGCGTGAATTGTACTGCGTAAACGGCGATTCTGTTATTACAACCTCAGGCATTTTTAGAAACGGTGATGTAACAGAAGGTACGTTTATAGTCGGTAATGCAACATTTACTATAGACGATAAAACAACACTTTCCGGTTTGATAGCCCAGATAAATGCAAGCGATGAAGCTAATGCAACAGCATTCTGGGATAATATCGACGGTAAACTCGTAATTAAATCAAGAACCACAGGCTCCGCTTTTGTTAACATAGAAGCCGGAACAAGCAATTTTACCGATATTATGGGGTACACAACAAGCGAATGGGCTGCAGACGGCTCGCTTGATGTTACCAGAATGAATATTGACACGCAGGAAGTCGGTGAAAACGCGAGAGTTCAGATTAACGGCACTACTTACACATCAACTTCTAATACAATAACAAGCGATGTTTCGAGAATAAAAGGGCTTACAATTAACCTCAAAGGCTTGACCGAAGGCACTGCAGTTACTTTGACCGTAGAAAGAGATAAGGAAACTTTAGCAAACGCAATCTCTGATGTTGTTGATTCATATAATGAATTGATGAAAAATGTTGACGAAGCAATCGCTACAGAAGGCGCTTTGCACGGTGAAACAACATTAAAACTTATCAGAAACCAGTTAAGAAATATGATGACAAGCTCTGATAGCGGAACTACTATTTTTAGAAACCTTGATTCAATCGGGATTTCCGTAAGTGACGCGAGTGCAAGCAATATTTCAACAACAAACGAAGCGATTATTAATCTGGCGTTTGATAAAGACAAATTCCTTGACGCTTTTGAAGCTGATCAGGATGCAGTAAAAGAGCTTCTGATAGGCGGAGCAAACAATACGGGTATATTTACAAAAGTAGAAACTCTGCTTGAATCCGCTCTGCAGTCAGTAACTGGTTATTTCTCATCAGCAGACGATGCATATCAAAGAGAAATAAACCGCTTAGATGATAAAATAGCAAAAGCAAATGAGGATGTAGAACGCTACAGAGCAAGATTAGAAGCAAAATTCTCTGCTATGGATATGTTAATTGCTCAAATGCAGCAGCAATACAGTACATTTTTGACTACTTAATGCTATAAAACAAAGCTTGTATAGCTTTTATCTATTTGCTCCTGATCTATTCCGATATAGCGCAGGGTTATAAAAGGACTTGAATGGTTAAAAATTTTTTGCAGCATAGCTACGTCCTGAAATTTTTTGTAATGATGGTAGCCGAAAGTTTTACGCAAAGTATGCGTACCTATATGTTCTTCAATACCAGCTTCTTTGCAGGCATCTTTTATAATTCCGTATGCAGCAACTCTTTCAAGTCTGTTGTGAAATATGGTTTGAAAAAGCGGTTCATTATCGTCCCTGCCTTTTGTAAAATCTTCAAACATTGGTTTTAATTTTGAGTTAATAGGAAATCTCTTGTATTTGCCGGTTTTTTTCTCGGTAATATGTATATAATTTTTCCCTTTAACATCGCCAACATTAAGAGCAAGAATATCAGAAATCCTCAGTCCGCAATTTGTCCCGATTGTAAATAACAATAAGTTTCTTTTACTTTTTTCTGCCAGAATTTTTTCAACTTTTTTAATATTTGCTTTATCTCTGATTGGTTCAACAGTTGTCATCGATTATTTTCTCCTTAAATATAATACTTATTTTATCAGATATTCAAATCCCATT
>CALVEE010000014.1 GCA_944326495.1 Candidatus Gastranaerophilales bacterium
CGTTTAGGGTCTCCCTGTAATATTACATATGCGCCGAGATCACCCTCCTTTAGACCAATATGGTATTGCGTTCTGTCTGTTGAATACTTCATATAAATCTCAAGAAAAAAAAAAAAACATTTTAACACAAAAGAAAATTAATTACAAATTCGCACTTTCATATTAGAAAATTTACCTCATCTGTTGAACCGGAAGCAAAGGCAAAATCAAATAATGAATATGGTAGTGTGGAGCTTGCTCCGCAACTTTAGTTTTGATATTCAATATTCCACAAGAAGTATTGACTTGCTAACTTTTGCGGAGCAAGCTCCACACTACTGCTGCTTCATTCCGCGTCTGAATAGAATAAAAAGGACTAAACTTAAAAGTTTAGTCCTTTTTATTAAAAACCATTTATTTTATTTCTATTTTGTAGTTTGAATAAACAGACTTATTAAATCGTTCAAAGCTGAATATTGTTTTTGATAGCTTTGAGATTGTTTTTCAAGAGTAAGAATCTGTTTTTTATATTCCTGAATTGACGCCTGACATTCTCTTGCGGAAACTTTCAAATTCTCCTGAACTTGTTGAGCATCCTGAAGCACACTCTTCATAGAAATTCCTAAAGCTTCCATTGTCTGTTTAATAATCTGTGCACCGGTATGTCTGGAAACACCGCTTGGAAGCTGTGAAATAAGCTTCTTCAAAACAGTTATATTAGCCGGCATCTCAAAAGACTCACTCATTGTTTCTACGACAGGAGTCTTAACCGGTTTTGCCTCCGCAAAGAACGGATCTTTATCTTCTTCTACATCATCAAAGAAACTTACACTCTTAGCCGGTTTGGCAGGTTCTGCAAAAAAGTCATCTGCAGATGATGATGCAAATATATCATCACTCATCGGGTTTGTAACCGGTGTTGAATCAAAACTATCCATTTGAACATCCTCTTGTATATCCATATTTTCAGCCTGTTTTTTCAGGGCTTCTACAATCTTTTTTCCTACACTTTCGTTGTTCGGCATAATCTATACTCCCTCATAGGTTTACTTAAATAATTATATTTTAAACATATAAAAAATCCAATCAAATGTAATATTTTGTAAACTAAAAAAGCACCTTTTTAAAGATGCTTTTTTAGTTTTTAGTTTTCTACATATTCTCTTAAGCGTTTGCTTCTATTTGGGTGTCTTAATTTTCTAAGAGCTTTTGCTTCAATCTGTCTGATACGTTCTCTTGTTACACCAAATAACTGACCAACTTCTTCTAAAGTTCTCTGGCGTCCGTCATCCATGCCGAAACGAAGTCTTAAAACATCGCGCTCACGCGGAGAGAGAGTACATAAGACTTCTGCAAGATCTTCTCTAAGAAGTTCCGAAGCGACTGTCTTAATTGGAGCATCAGCTTCTTTATCTTCTATAAAATCCCCCAGTCTTGAATCTTCTTCTTTACCGATAGGAGTTTCAAGCGAAAGCGGTTCTTGAGCTATTTTAACAATTTCTCTTAACTTAGAGATTGAAACGCCCATTTCAACTGCCAATTCTTCTTCGGTAGGTTTTCTTGAAAGCTCCTGGGCTAACCTTCTTGTAACTTTTTTAAGTTTGTTAATTGTTTCAACCATGTGAACAGGAATTCTTATTGTTCTTGCCTGGTCTGCAATAGCTCTTGTAATAGCCTGTCTTATCCACCAGGTTGCATAAGTTGAAAATTTAAATCCTCTTTCATGGTCAAATTTTTCAGCAGCTCTAATTAAACCTAAATTACCTTCTTGAATCAGATCCAGGAAAAGCATGCCTCTGCCTACATATTTTTTTGCAATACTTACAACAAGCCTCAAATTTGCCTGAACAAGTTTTCTTTTAGCTATAGCCCCCGGAGTTCCGCCCTGAATAATTTTTCTGGCCAGTTCAATTTCTTCGCTTGTTGATAATAACTTAATACGGCCGATTTCCCGTAAATATAACCTTACCGGATCTTCAACTGCAACACCTTTCGGAACATCCGCTTCCATTTCATCTCTTGAAGAATCAGATGAATCCATCATATAGAAATCATCGCTTTTTATTCCGCCTAATTTTGAAGATGTTATAATATCTTCAATATTATCTGTGCCGAGATCGGTCTCAATATAATCTACAGAATCATCCTCTTTTTCAGAGTCATAATCCAGCATATCAAGGTTTTCATCTTCTACACTGATTACTGATGAATGTGAGTTTCTTTTTTGGGTCATTATTTAATCTCCAGTCCTTAACTTAATTTTATCTCTAAGCTGCATTTGTATTTTTAATGCTTCTATTTCGTCATCATTTACCTGTTTATATTTCTGGCGAAGTTCATTTGTTTCTTTTTCCTGATAACATTTTTTGAGTCTGACGACATTTTCTCTGACAGCATGCTCAAACTCATCCGGTTCAAGGCCATTAAAAGCTTCCGAGAGTTCTATTATATCTGTAAGAGTTTGGGTCAAATTATCATCCTCAATGAATTCTGTATACAAACTTTTAATCAATTCCTTTACATTATTTATTGTACACGCGAATTTGTCAATTGTATTTTTTACAATTATTAACTTTTCATCTTGGATGATATTTTCCGGCAACAATTCATTAAGCTGCTGGTAGTTTAGTGAACTGTTGTTAACTAGAAAAACGCTCAATAAATTTTTTTGCGCTTTTATTTCAAATTGTGAAGAATTTGTTACAGTTTTTTTATTATTCTCTCCTCTATATACCAGAATTCCCTGATTTTCATAACGTGTAAGCTCTTTTAGCAGAGCATTCTCATCAACATTTATTAAACCTGACACCATTTTAACATATTCTGTCTGGATAATCTTGTTATTAATATCTTTCAGAATTTCCATTATTTGGTTTACAAGTTCAGCTTTTTCCTGGGGTGATTTTGCATTATTTTTTTCTTTTAAAATATTATTTAGCAGGAAATCTATAAGCAGCGGTGCATTTTTAATATATTTTTTGAATTCTTCTCCTCCCATTGTTCTGATAAATTCATCCGGATCTTTTCCTTGAGGAGGAGATACTACTCTTATTTCACAGGCATATTTATGGTCATTAGATGCTGATATATGGCTCTCATCAAATTGTTTTACATCACCTAAGACGGACAAAGTTTCCTTAATAACGCTGCTTCCTTTCTTTGTAGCATTAACACCTGCATTATCAGTATCAAAAGATAAATATATACGTCTTGATTTTGTGTATCTTGAAAGTAATTTGACATGCTCCGGCGTTAATGCAGTTCCACAGGATGCTACAGCATTTTCTACTCCGTGTGCTTGAGCAGAGATTACATCAAAATAACCCTCCATAATAATGACGCCGTCTTCTTCTTTTATAGCATTCTGTGCGGAATTCAAGCCAAAAAGAATTTTGCTCTTGTTATAAATCATTGAATCAGATGAATTTAAATACTTTGGATTTTGTCCTTCATCTACTGCGCGGGCTCCGAAAGCAACATATTCTCCGTTCTCGTTTTGAATTGGTATAATAATTCTGTTTCTAAATCTGTCAATCCATCCGCCGGAATTCGATTTTAGGATTAAGCCGGCTTTTTCAAGGATATCCTCTTTAAACTCTTTTTTTAGTTCTTTATATAAAGTATCATATTTATTTGGCGCCCAGCCGAGTGTGAATTTATCTATAATCCCGTCTGTTGTATTTCTCCCTCTAAGATAAGTCATTGCTTTATTTGCATCATCAGATGTTTTAAGCATATGATGATAAAATTTTGCAGCTTTATAACAGGCTTTAATCATCTCTTTTTTTTGTTTTTTTGAATCAGAAGAAGTATTGTATTTAGCCGGAAGTTCAATGCCGAATTTTTCTGCTAATTCCGTAATAACATCCATAAATTCACGATTTTGAATTTTTATAAGGAAACTTAAAGCATCACCTGCAGCCCCGCATGAAAAGCATTTATAAATACCCTTAGACGGGCTTACAGACATAGAGGGCTTTTTGTCATTATGAAAAGGACAGAGCCCCCAATAATTAGCTCCGCTCTTTTTTAAGACAACATATTGCGATACAACATCTACTATATCCAGCCGGTCTTTTATTAAAGAAACAACTTCTTCAAACGAATTTGCCATAATTATATTGTAACACCGAAAAAATAAATAAAAATGTAGTCTCTAAATTTTTTACCGGACAGCAATTATCAGTTATGTACACCCGGTCAATCCAATCGGAGAATGCAACAAATATCAGTTATTGATATAAATATTAAGAAATTTAAGGAGGGGTAAATGAAAAATAAATTTGTACAAAGAAGTTTTGTTATAACTATATTGGGATTTTTTCTTGCGTCTGGTTATGTTTATGCAGCAGATTCGATTGCTGTGGTTGATTTACAAAAAATAGTCAGTAACTCTTCTCAGGTTAAACAATTAAAACAAGAACATAAGAAAAAAATGGATGAGCTTAATAAAATCATAGTGAATGCGCGCGGTGCAATTGCAAACGAAACCGACAGCGCAAAGATTTTGCAGCTTGAAGAAAAATATACAAATGAATTTAATACTAAAAAGCAGGCGTTAGAAAAGGATTATGCAAATCGTCTTGAAGCAATAGAAAAAAATATTCAGGCAGAAATTACTAAAAAAGCCCAGAAAGATAAGTATGACTACGTTTTTGCTAAAAGTGTAGTTTTGTACGGCGGAAAAGATATTACGGGTGAAATAAATGTAAAATAAAATTACCCCTTGTTCTTTTTAAGTTTTTTGTAATATAATAATATTATTCTATAACTTAAGGAGAACAGTATGAAAAAAGTAAATCTAATTTCGTTAAGTTTAGTAATGGCTCTGGGGGCTTTTGTAAGCTCTGCTAATGCAAATTCTACAATTTATACAGATGATTTGGGCAGAATGCATTTTTTAGGCAAAGACCCGTCAATTTATCTGCATGATACAAAATTTGAAAATCTTGAAACTCCGGAGAAAAAAGAATTTAATGATATAATTTACAAGAACGAAACTCCTGCATCAGAAGGTGAAACTAAGGTTAATACAACCGCACCGGCTGCAGAACGCGCTGTTTCTCCGGTAAATGAGACAAAAACTGATCATACCAATAAATCAAAAGGCTCATTTACCTTTAATAAAGGTGCGATGGATGCATCAGACCCTTATACATTCGGCGAAACAAATATTCAGCCGAAAGCAAAAGATAACAATACGCCAAAAACGGAAAAGAAACATTTTTGGGATAACTGGTAATTATTCCCGGATCGTCTAGCGGCAGGACGAAAGATTCTGGCTCTTTTAACGGTGGTTCGAATCCATCTCCGGGAGTTTAATAAAAAAATAGGATGACTTTTCAGTCATCCTATTTTTTTATTTAGATATATCCTATTGGCTTTCTAGTGCCGGAATTTTTGTCTTTTAGGAAATCTGCGATTGCTTTATCAAAATCTTCCTGCGTTATTTTGAATTCTTTATTGTCCTGCGGAGTGTAAGTTTTATTGTCCATCTTTTCAAAAATGCCGGCTCTGACAAAACCGTTTGTGTGAGCTTCGTTTATAATATGCTTTACATCAGCCCCGGTAGCTTTATGCTGTAGAAGTTTTTTCAGCATCTTTTCTTTATCAATATTGCTGTCAAGAGATTTTTTACTTGCATGGATATCAAAAATTTCTCTAAGCGCATCCAAATCCGGTGCGGGAACTTCATAGTGTTTCCCAAATCTGCCGGAGCGCGTAATTGCACTGTCGAGAGCTTTGTAATTATTCGTAGCTCCGATTACGAATACATTATCTCCTTCATTATCTATATCAGTCATGAGTGTTAAAATTTGGTTTACAACCTTATTTCCATATTCATCCTTGCTGTCGCGGCTTCTTGCAACAGCATCAAATTCATCTAAAAATATAATTGTAGGCTGGTTTGCTTTTGCTTCCTCAAATAACTGTCTCCAGTTAGCTTCCGATTCTCCAACCCATTTTGACTCCAAATCGAGTCCGTTGAGTCCGATAAAGTTTGCCTCTGCTTCATTTGCAAGCGCTCTTACAATATGTGTTTTTCCGGTACCTGGCTGGCCGTAGAGAATAAACCCTCTGTTTAAATCTACATTTTCATACGCATCCGGATAACGGAGCGGATAAATTATATCCTTTTTCAAGGCGTCTTTAAGCTTACTCATACCGCCGACCTGCGCAAAAGTTACAGGAGTTGCGGTTTTGTGCTTTTTCTGTATAAGAGCTGACAATGTTTTTTTATTTATTTTTTCAATCTGCTTTTCTACTTCTTTTTGGAAATCAAACGCTCTGCAAAAACTTTTGCGGAACATACTTAAGTCTGTTTTTGATTTTTCTTTAATTTTAAGCAGATTTCCATTAATATTTAAAACATCACCATTTATTACATAAAAGCTTTCTTTAGGTTTCATGCTGTATGTTTTATTTTCGCTTATTAAACTTATTTCATTATCATTAAGATTAATAACCTCTGTATCTCCGAGCATATTTTTAATAAAACCTATATTTCCGTCCAGTTTATCATCTGCGATGAAGAAACCGCGTTTTATAGCATTTTTTACAGCACCTGTTGTATTATACATCATTTTGGCACTCTCGCTAAGGTTTTTGCCTACAAGGATTAAATCTCCGAGCTTAAAATTCTGGAAAATAGATGCCAATCTGTCCTCAAGCGGAATTTGTTTGGCAAGCTCGTTAACAGTCATCGGGACACCTTTAAAATTAACGGGATAGTAATTTGCAGCCTGCGGCAGTTTTTCATTGTTAACTGTATTAGCTGGCATCTGTCTTAGTTTTTGCTTAGATGTGCTGTACCTCTGGAAGTTTGCAGTAATCGGGCTGATTCTCATTTGTGTGTCCTCCTCATAATATGTATAAAAAACCGGCTTGCAAATCTTTTTCGTAGAATTTACAAGCCTTAATAGATAGTGTGTTTTTATTATAAGTTTCTAATCTTGTAAATTCACATGAAAATCCCATAGCTTAATCACCGAAAACATAATAGATTTTCGGGTCACCATGCTGTTAATATGTAAATTCAGATTAGCCAATATTCATCCCTTATCAATTGTAGTTATTACACTATATACGATGTTTCAAATTCTGTCAATAGCCTGAGTTAATATTATGTAATAAAGCTCTCTTGAAAAACCTTATTATTTATACTATAATATATAATAAGGATATATGGTATCGTTATGGAAGTAGCATTTTACATCAAGGATTTGATATTCTGCACCCCTGAAAAGGGCTTGATTTGTGATGCTCTGCTCGGGGGGGGGGGGGCAAAATAGGCACCTCTAGTGC
>CALVEE010000015.1 GCA_944326495.1 Candidatus Gastranaerophilales bacterium
TTAATCGCGGCATCAAGAAATATGCGTTATGAAAACGTTTTAGGACTGCTGGGAAATATCAATCAATAAATAAAATTTCTCTGTTCTAAACTTCTGAACCCCTAAACTTCTAAACTCCAATCATCACCCACCCCCTCCCTCCCTCAAAAGGGAGGGAGCAGCGCCAAGCGTATAGCATTCCTTCCCTAATGAGGGAAGGTTAGGATGGGTGCTTTCCCGTAAGGGAAAAGATATTTTTTTTCTAAACATCTAAACTCCTTAATCTCAACCGGCACCCACCCCCTCCCTCCCTCAAAAGGGAGGGAGCAGCGCCAAGCGTATAGCATTCCTTCCCTTGAGGGAAGGTTAGGATGGGTGCTTTCCCGCAAGGGTAACGATAAATTTTTTCTAAACTTCTAAACGCCTTAGTCTCAACTGGCACCCACCCCAACCCTCCCTCAAAAGGGAGGGAGTTGCGCCAAGCTTGTAATGAATATAATCAACAAAAAATGGCGGCTTATTTCAAAAGCCGCCATTTTTCTTTCCATAAATTATTGGTATAAAGGTGCTAACTTTTTCTCCTGCTGCGGAATTACTCCCTCTTCAATTGATTGATAAACCCTATAATCAATTACAGGGAAGCAGTTATCTATGCTTTCAATTTCTTTCAGCTTAGCTTCATCAATATTACCTGACTCAATCATATCGGCAATTAAGCTGAATCTATCTACATGCTCATTAAACCTATCGGTAGCATAATCTTTTGCCTGCCAGGTTGTAATCAAAAACGGCCAATCTGAACTTTGCAGCAATAGATTTTCTCTTGCAAGCTGATTTAAAGCTCTGTGTAAAAGCTTATCATCAGGTATATTTGGATATCTGTCAACTATTTCATTAATACGTTTTTCGCAGGAATGAATAATAGGCCACATCCATTCTGTTAAGTGGTTCATCCATACATAGAAATGACCGCCCTGCCCCCAGGAGCTTTCAGGTATCTGAATAGCTTCCTTTGGTGGATATTTTCTTATATACTCACCTGCTGTCAAGCGCTCAACTTCCGGAAGATAATTATTGAATTTTTTAATTACCTGCTTGATAAATTCAACGCCTTCAAACCACCAGTGTCCGAAAAGTTCTGTATCAAATGATACCATTACCAATCCTTCATGGCCTTTTGCAAGTTTATAATCATTAAGCAAATGATAAATCAATGTTGTATAGTGGTCTGAATTTTCGTTAACCTTATTCATTGCAAGCACCGGATCATACAGCATTTTATCGCCTAAATCAGTTGTAGGAGATGTAATTCTCCAATAGTGCATGCCTGATTTATCGTCTTTTTTATGGAATTCTCTAAAACATCCGTCTCCAGGATAACCGTCTGCAGCCGACCATACTTGATATCCGGCTCTATCGTTTCTTCCCATAACTGCTACTTGAGCATCCGGAAGCCAGTATGCTGAATATGTATCATACCCGGTAGCAGGTCTTTCAGGAAGAGGAATATATTCAATATTGCCGTACATACCAATTACACGTCTGTTACCAATTGAATTTCCGCCTTCGATTACATGTGATTCTGTAAAGAAGTATTCAATATCATTGTTTTGAAGAGTAACTTCTATCGCAGGTCTCCAGTGTTTCTTGCCGTCTTTACCTACATATTCGTAACCTTGACGGTAAGCACATTCAGGAAGCCAGGCTCCCATTGCTTTTTTACCGAATAATCTTTTGGTTGTATCCTGACCAACTTTAAACTGGGCATTCAGGTTGCTGTCAGTTGCAAGCAGCGGAGAGAAACCATGAGTTGCTCCGGAGGTTGTAATCTCAATACAGCCTAAATCCTGATACTTTTTGAAATACTTAATAAGATTTTTTTCGTATTTATTAACAAAATCGTCTCTTAATTTATTCCACAAATCATAGTAATATTTTGCCAGATACTTCAAATGTTGAGAATGAGCGACTTTAGGATCAGGGTATCTGTCCAGGTCTTTAGCTACAGCTGTTATTCTGGAGTCGATGTATTCTACAAAACCATTTTGCAAGTGTTCATCGTTCAGCTGTTCTGCCAGTATCGGCGTAATACCTACAGTTAATTTTGCCTTAATACCTTCATCGTATAATTCCGATATAGCGTTAAGCAGAGGTACATAAGTTTCTGCCATACATTCGTAAAGATTTTCTTCTCCGAATGGCCACATTCCAGCCATTCTATAATATGGCAGGTGGCTGTGCAACATAAATACGAATTGTCCTACTGACATTTTTGCCTCCGTTCATTTCTCGTGTTTGAATATATATTTTTACATTATTATTTATAACATAATTTTATCAAAAAGATAACTCCTTAGAATTAATTCACCCGAATAATGTTACAAATGTTAACTATCTTTTGGCCGTTAATAAGCCTCAAACCCAATTATATAAGGATTATATAATTATCCTATTGTAAACATACTATTATTATTTTTTGAGCATGTAGCGCAAAAATCTGTTTCAGCAGTTATTGATTTTGAAAAATCTTTGAATGAACTTCCGCATCTGCCTCTATAATCATTGGCTAAAAACGGACAAGCGTAAACACCATTCTGGCAAAGAATTCTGCCATACTGGCAATCGGTTTTAGAGGATGGCTTGGAAAAATTTTCATCTGTAAAATCCGGATGAGAGAGTGTTATTTGAATATCCGTATTAACAATATCCTGCTCTTTAAATATCCGGTTAAAATGTTCAAAGATTTCTTTTTTATCAAGTTTATAAAAATTCTGTACTGATAAAACGGAGGTAAAATTATAACGGCTCAAGGTTTTTAGCGCAAATATAGTTTGTCTGAAATTCCCGCGGTATCGAGCTTTATCACTTTCTATTTCATTATAGTGGGCAAGTGAAAGTTTAAAAAATATTTGGTTAATCCCTTCATCTTCAACTTTTTTTAGAAACCTTACTTTTTTTTCATTCAAATAACTTGCATTTGTACAAATACATACATTGCACCTTTTTAGACAGAGCCTTAAAATTGAATTAAAATCCGGGTGGGTCATAGGTTCTGCACCTGTTAAATAAATACAGTATATGTTCTCAAATTTGGTATCGGCTAAGGCTTCTTTAATTCTATCAAGAGATATAAAATCTTTTATGTTTCTGCTCATTGGAAAATCTATATAACAATTTCCGCACCTTTGATTGCAGTTTTTGGCAGTCAGTTCTATAAAAAGATTATTTAATTCCTCCAGTTTATAAACAGGAGCGGTGTAAATGCTGTTTGTCATAAATCCTCCTTTATAATTTCGACTTAAACATGTTATTTCAATCAAAATCAAAAAAGAATTATCAACCCGGGCGGTAAATTTATAGATGGGTGGATAAGATTTTGAACTTAAAAGAATATAGAATATCAAAGGAATACAGACTAACATCCTCATCAGCCCCTCCTGTCTGCTTCTCCCGTCTTAGAATCACAATAGTTGATAGGAGGTGACAAATCTCTGATTTACCGCATCTTGCTTGCTCTGACATAATCAAATGCACTACACGAAAGTATACCATTCCGCATCTCTTGTTGAGATAAAAATTTACCTTTTGCAGGCTCACCATTTTGCTTAAGAACATACAAATATTTATCATCACATGCCGGACTAAAATAACTGAAACTGTCATAATGTTCTCTCACTTTACATCTATAAAGTCTATAATAAATACCCTTACCATCCCCAAATAATTCTGTATCTATATAATTAGGATCACAAGAAAGACTTGGGCTCACGTAAGCAACACTACTAGTGCCTATATAAAAAGGCATAAGACTTTCCACTGGCCAATATTTAGAGTGCATTCCACTAATGTGCGTTCTAACTAAAATCGGTTTATCAGGAGCTTCTGAGAGCTGTAAATGCCCAATCTGGGAGGGGGCTAGAGGTCGGTTTACATATACACCCTGTGGCGTAGTGTACGGTTTAAAATTGATGATATAATCCCAACCGCGCTCCCGCAATAACCTTACAGCATGCGGGCTGGAGAGGTATAATGGACGATGCACAAAATCGTGACAAATTACAGTAAGGCCTTCTAATAAATCTCCGCATCTAACCTTTGGTGTTTGTCTACATTCGCCATGCATCATAACAAAACTAAAATTCGATTTATCATCACAAGGACTTGAGCTACCTGGAGGATTAATCTCCGCACCATTCCCCCCATCAAGTTCTCCGTCACCACTTTGGCAGGGAAAAACTGTAAAATTACGCAAGTTGGATTCAAGACTTGCCATTACTATACTGTTTTCTTCGGGTTCAATATCTTGTTTGTTTAAATTTTTGCGTGTTTTAATATAATACTCTCCAACAGGATCCGCTACGATTACCTCACCACTTGCTGCTACCATTAATTTAAATCTATCTGGATTAGTACAAACTTCACTATCATATAAACAGTTCGGTCCATCTGCTAGACCATTTATGTCAAAGTAAATATCGGTTTCATATTCTCCCTGATTACCATTTAAACTTTTGTGAGTTGTTATTATCCAAGGAATATTGTCTCTTGTCACAAAAGATATATTATTTGCAAAATTCTCTTCTGTATAATTGTTTAAATAAACATCCGAACAATTATTATTATCATCCTGTATATTAAATTCTTCTGCAATAAGATTACATAATTTTCTATTTCCATGAGGAATTACATAACCACTTCTAGTTGCTCTTGTTGATTCTAAACTAAATAAAGGAATTTGCTGACAAGAAACAGTCTCGCTCCCTATAGTATCGCATATTGGGTAAAGCATAGAATTACTTGACAGATCGCGAACTCTCTCGCTAATCGTATCATAAGCCTTTAAATAAGCTACTTTTGTCTTATCAGGTCTAAGATGTGAAACAGCTGGAATTATTAATGCTGAAGCTATGCCAATTACACCCAATACAATTACTAACTCTGCTAAAGTAAATGCTTTTTTCATAAAACCTTCCTTTTTGACTTCCTATTGTGGTGTTAGGAGACTAATCCACATGCATTTCGTTAAAAATTCTATGTTTTAAGCCTAATATTTACCCCGAATGTAACACAATAGGTATTGTGTTACATTCAGTGTAACTTTTTACAAAATTCAATTATTTCAATTTGCAAAATTTAAAACTTCCAAATACACTAAAATTTTTTCCATGTTATTATTTTGTTAACAGGGAGTAAAAGGTATGTTAAAAGAATCAGCATTTGGAAAGAATGATATAAGAGGAATTTACGGAGATGATATAACTGAAGAGTTATTCTATTATACAGGACGCGGATTTGTTCAGTTTTTAGTCAAAGAGACAAAAAAGCTTCCTTCTGACATATGGATAAGCGTCTGCAGAGATGCAAGACTGCATTCTCCATCTCTTTCCAAGTCCTTAATAGAAGGCGTCCGCTCCTGCGGAGCTAATGTTGTTGATATGGGTTTAGCTCCGACTCCTATCGGATATTATTCAGAAGCTGCCGGACTGCCGCCTTTTATCACAAAATACATGCCGGTAACAGGCGCTATGATTATTACAGCAAGCCACAACCCGAGCCAGTATAACGGTTTGAAGATGACTTATGCAAAACAATCTCTGAATGAAGAACAGATTAAAGTTGTAAAAGAACTTACACTTGAAGAATACAAACTTGGCATTCCGCCGGTTCCATTTGGAATTTTAAATGAGTATGATTTAATTCCTGACTATATAGAAGATATGAAAAAACGATTCGGGCGCATTGGAGAAGGAATTAAGGTTGTTGTAGACAGCGCTAACGCAACCGGCGGAGTTGTTGCTCCGAAATTATACAGAGCATTAGGCTGCGAGGTTATTGAGCTGTATTCAATGCCAGACGGCAGATTTCCGCACCACCACCCAAACCCGAGCGATGAAAAAACTTTAACTGACATAAAAAAAGCTGTTGTTGCAAATAAAGCGGATTTAGGAATAGCTTTTGACGGCGACAGCGACAGAATTGGCGTAATCGATTCAGACGGCAATTCACTAACAGGAGACAAACTGCTTTTAATTTATGCAGAGGATGTGATAAAAGAATACAACGAAAAAGGTATAAAGCCGGTAATTGTATCAGAAGTTAAGTGCTCACAGGCGCTGTACGATACAATTAACAAAGATGGCGGAGTTGCGGTTATGTGTAAAACCGGCCACGGTTATATTAAATCAAAGATGAGAGAAACCGGAGCAGTGCTTGCCGGAGAAATGAGCGGTCATACTTTCTTTAAAGACAAATATTACGGTTTTGACGACGCTGTCTATGCAGGATGCAGAATTATAGAGATTGTGGCTAAAAAGAAAAAAGAAAATCCGAATTTTAAAATAAGCGACATGCTGGAGCCATTTAAAGCATTATACTGCTCATCAGAAGTAAGACTTCCCTGTCCGAATTCACTAAAGGCTGCAGCTCTTGAAGAATTTCAAAAAGTTATAGCAGAAAATCCGGACTTCTTTAAGGCAAAAATAAAGGACATTATTACTTTAGACGGAATGAGAATTGTATTTGATAAAGGCTTTGCGCTTATAAGACAGAGCAATACAGAGCCGGTATTCACATTGAGATTTGAAGCTGATTCTAAAGAAAATGCGCAAAAATATGAAGATTTGATGGTTAATAAGCTTCTGGAAATTATAAAATCAATATCAACAGGAAACTAGAAAACTATCGTTCTTGGTCTTTCCGCATCTTTTAATATATTCGGAATTTTAAACCCGAATATATTTCTGTTATCTTCAAAACTCTCAACAAAAATCACTCCGTCATGCGCTTCAATAATTTTCTGCGAAGTGTATAATCCAAGCCCGATACCAAGTTCTTTATAAGCTTCTGCATATGATACATATTGAGCAAAAATTGATTCCCGCTTATCTAACGGAATAAACGGACTGTTGTTTTCAAACTTAAAACAAGTATACTCATTTTCATTATAGACATCCAATTTTATAACAGTATTTCTAAATGCATATTTTATCCCGTTAGAGAGCAAATTCATAATTACGCGTTTTATTTGAATTTTATCCGCTGCAATAAAATGTCCTGAACAGTTATTATTTATTAAAATCTCAACATCTTTATCTTTGCCCAGATATTTCATTTCCTCTGCACATTCTGTAACAAGATTCTCTAATGAAATTTCATCAAAATTTAATCTTACTACTCCTTTATCATTTCTATAAGTCACAAGCATAGAGCCTAACATTGCCTTCATATATTTACAGGAATCCAAAATCATTTGAATAACTCCGCGCTGTTCCGGAGCCACTATGCCAAACTGGTCTTTTAATAACAATTCTAACATTCTTATCTGGGCTATAGTCGGATTTTTCAAATCATGACCCAGAGATGCAACAAAAGTCTCCCTTTGTGATTCAAGCAGTTTTGAATCATCAATATTATCAACCATGACAACAAGCCCTGTTACAATATTATCCTTACCATGCACAGGTGCTTTATAAATCTTATAACAATGCGGACAGCCATTGACGTCAATTAACTCTCTTTCATTTGTAATAGATTTATTATTGGCTATAACATACTGATCTTCGGCACTATTAGTATTTCTAATTTTATCTATATCAATATGTATATTATGAAATACATCTTTGCCGTTTTTTACAAATTCTTTAGCATGCTTTGTACCCGTAACGAAATTTCCTTTTAAATCCTTCATATAAATAAGTTTTGGTATATTTTCAAGCAAAGCTTCTATCTGAAAGCGGTTGATAAAATTAATTTCTCTTGAATTTAAAAAAGGATTGGTGTGTGCTGTTTCCATGGCACCTCTTTAGTTTGTAACAATGTAGGTATTGTATAATAAATTTTTCAAATAAAATATTAACCAACCGTCCTATTTTAATATATTTTCTAGCTTGATATAAATTGGGTTATAAGTAAGTGTTGGTGCGTTATTGCAGATATTATTATATGCATATTCAAATTTGAACAGGTCAGTTTTTTTCCATGCCATGTTTGATAATGAATTTACACCGGTATTTTTCATGTGTCTTAATACATCTGCCGGCGTTTCAAAGTTTAATCTAATAATCTCCTCTTCAATTGTAAATTTTAAGCCTGTTAGTTTTTTTTCCCAATCTTCTATTGAATAATATACAAGACCTTTTCCGGCAGCTTGAAAGACTTCGCGGAAATTCTGCGTCCCGAATGTTGAAAATATTAATACTCCATCCGGATTTAATTTTCTAATAATATTTTTTATTACATTTTCTGTATCATCAAGCCATTGAAAAACAGCATTTGAAATTATTAAATCATAAGACTGCCTGTCATTAAATAAACTGTCTACATCACACGGAGTAAATAATATTTTACTATCTATTGATTTTATATATTCTTCACATTTTTGGACAATATCGCATGCACTATAAGAATTATAACTCAAATTCTTTACCGCATATCTGGTTAAAAGTCCAGTCCCGCATCCGATTTCAAGAATTTCCGGATATTCTTTATGATTAAGCATTGATATTAGTTTTTGCGCCATTCTATCCTGAACAGCTGCATTAGCATCATACGTTTTGAGACATCTTTCAAATCTTCTTTTAATCAGCTCTTTGTTCATAAAAGTTCACTCCAGGATTTGAACAAAAAGAACGGACAATGACCGGCATCTATATTAGGTTCAATTCCCCAGAAGGCTGTCTGATTTCGGCTTGGAATAATCTTATCATCACTGCTTATAATGATTCTGTTAAAGTGAAAATCCAAATTTGCGCTATAAGTCTTTAAAACTGCGAGTTCATTTTTAATGTTATCAAAATCCCTTTTAATAACAAAATCTTCTGTCTTATCTTTGAACATATTACTTACAAACTTTTTAACGCTTACAGGCGTAAGCCCCCTTAGAGTTAAATCATAAATTCTAAGCGGAATTCCAAATTCATTGTCAATCGGCTTAAGAGTTCCGTTAACAGCCGTCGCGCTTTCGTATTTTAAATCAAATAAAGATGCGCACATAACCCCCATTGACCATGCTATTAAATATTTTTTCTGATAATTACCAGCAAACCCAAAATCCATATCAAGATTATTATAGTCATACAGCATAATGACATCATACTCTTCCGGCTCAAGATGTTTAACAGCCGCCTCATCCATCCCCCAGCCGTTAAAAAAAACAATTAGTTTTTTGTTATCTTTTCTATTGAGCCATTTATATTTCATAGCAATATTCTAGCATAAACCCTGTCTTTGTGATAAAATTTAAACGCACAAAAGAAGGAGATTTATAAATGGCACAAAGAATAGGTGTTGATGTTGACGGAACCAATGTCAAAATAGCATTAGTAAGCGACAAGAGTAAAATTATTTACTCAAATTCAATTCCGACCCGTGCAGAGATGGGTTATGAATATACGATTAACAGCATGAAAGATGCTATCCGTGATTTATTAAAGGAAACAAAACTAAAATCCTCTGATGTAGAAGCAATTGGTTTTGGTTTTCCCGGACAAATCGACTGCAAAAATGGTATTGTAAGATTAGCTCCAAATATTCCGGGCTGGGTTGATGTACCGATTGCAAGTATTATGGAAAAAGAATTTGGAATTCAAACACGTGTTGATAATGATGTAAGAACAGCTGCTTTAGGTGAATTAAACTACGGTGCCGGCGTTGGCTGTGAAAACCTTGTCTGTATAACAGTCGGAACAGGAATAGGCTCCGGACTGGTTATTAACGGCAAACTTGTGCGCGGAGCAAATAACGCTGCCGGCGAAATCGGCCACATTAAATTAAATATGGAAGGCGGTCCTCTTTGCGGATGCGGAGACAGAGGCTGTCTTGAAGCATACGCATCAGGCCCGAGTATTGTTGCTATGGCTGAAGAATATATAAGGGGCGGTAAATCTACAAAATACAGAGAACTTGCTAATCCTGATATTACACCGTATATTGTTGCAGTAGCAGCAAAAGAAGGCGACCCTGTAGCAAGACAGATATTCAGAATAATGGGTGAATATATAGGCATGGGATTAACAAGCGTTGTTAACCTTTTGAACCCGGAAAAAATTATTATCGGAGGCGGTGTAGCTGACGCAGGGGATATTCTTCTTAACCCGATAAGAGAAACAATTGCAAAACGCGCAATGACAATACAAAGAGAAGTAGAAGTCGTTCCGGCGCAGTTAGGAAATACAGCAGGTGTTATAGGCGCAAGCTTATTGATTAAATCTTAAAATTCCTCTCTCCGACTGCACAAAAGCCCAAATAAAAATAAAGGCTTGCAAATATTCTCGCTCTGCGGGAGCGGATTTACGGACGGAGGGGTAAATGTATAGTCCGGATAGCGAACAGACAGAACCGGCTAAGCCGTGAGGCTTAAAGGTGAAGCTCTGTGAGCGTGGAGCAAATCCAAGACGGAGGATAGAATTTCAATACGAAACGTTGGTTGAGTATTAGAAATTCTTGGTGAGGGGGCAGAACTTTCAAGGGAATATTGAATATAAAGTTTTCATATTTATTTTTTCCGGTTTTTATTTTTCCCTACAGGATAAAATTGCCCCCTCACCGCATCCGTAGTTTTCGGCACAGCCTCAAACAAGGCTGCTCCTCTCCCGTAGGGAGAGGCACTACTGTCTGGTAAAAAAGAAATAAAAAAGCAGAACACTGTAGCAATTTGCTATTCCGTGTTTCAAAAAGTTGACTAGACAATAAAATAGAAAATCATCCTTCAAATTTTATTGTCATCCTGAAAGCGTAATTCCCAGCAGGTAAGATGCTAAAATGCGTCTTTTTCAATTTTTATATTCTCTCCGACTCACATTTACCCAGCCGACTGTTTAGCATGAAACTGATAGACGGGAGTGCTGAGTACGAATGACACTCTCATTCTATCCTTTTCCGCAGCAGTTTTTGAATTTCTTTCCGCTGCCGCAGGGACAGGGGTCGTTACGGCCGACTTTTTCAGTTATCACAGGCGACTGCGGTTTGGGTTCGGATATGTAGTCAAAGATTTCTGAAAAAGCTTTTGAACAGAATAAAATTGTTGCTGATGAATATATTGTATTATTCAAATAATCAGATTTATATGTTTTAACCAATTCTTCAAAAGTATAGTTTGCTTCCATAATCTCATTGATTACTTCCATAAAATTGGCATGCTCGGTTGAAACGCGCTCCAAGATGGTATCAGGTATTGAATCATTGGTGAGAAAGTATTCAACGCAGGCTTTTGCATTCTCTACCAGATTTTTATCCTCGAAAATTTTAGAGAATGTTTGATAAAAAGGTATTGCATAAAGACCTTTTTGTTCATCAAAGATTACTGCAACATCGTAGGTTTCGTTATGAGAAGAAAATCCGCCCATTGAGTTTTCTAAGAAGTTGGAATAGTTATTATCCAGCTCTTTTACGTGGAAAAATCGGAAAGTTTCAATATCACATCCTTTATCGGATAAATCGATTTCTTCGCCTTCATTAAACGCACCTATAATATCATCAGCATGCTTATTTGTGGTAAGAATAAGATCTGTACCGAAGGTCTTAATAAAGTTCTGGTACATATCTGCAATTGTTGATTTAATCTCTGCTTCTTTTTCCGGATTATCATAATAAAGCATTCTTGGCGTGTGTACAAGCTTCATTACGGCGTATCTGTATGCTTCTTCTTTTTGTGAGTGAGAAAGCACGCTTGAGATTTCGATTACATAATATTCATTTTCAAATTCAAAAATTCTGGCAACGATATACTGTCCAGCGTAAATCCCCCTAAAATTAGTCATTTTAGTGAGTGATAAAACTGTGTAAGTTTTTTCATTGATTAAGTTATAGAGTTCAAATCCGTTTTTAAGAATTTTTTTTATTTCAAAAATTGAAGCTATCGTATTCTTAAGGCTCTTAATAATTTCTTTTGAGCCGGTTTCCTCTTCAAACATCTCTAAAATAGACTTGTTATCAATTCTGCGCTCAAAAATATAGGGCAAAAATATTTTCTCCATCTGATTAAGCGGAATATTTCTTGAGCCTATAGTTGCCAAATATTCATCAAAATCAGCTTTCACTGTCTCATTTTTTTGTGTAAAATCAAATACTTGTTTAACGATATCATTAATTTCATTAATCTTTTCTATAACTGTCATTATACTTTCTCCTCATAATAAGAATATCGTAAGCATAACAATTTAGCAATAATACAATGAGGTGGTATTAAATCTTAAATAACAAACCCCTCTCATGTCGAGAGGGGTTTATTATTACTATAAAATTTCCATTACAGGATCCGAATGTTTAACCTCCGGAATTTCTTTCAAATTAGGAAGCTCTAAAGGCTTAGGAGTATTCTTTGCCTCTGTTTCCTGCTCCGGCATCTGCGCCTTCGCCTGCTTAACCTTAGCAATAGCAGGATCCGGATTTGTTTTCTGTCTGTTATACTCTAACATTATCTGGTTAACAAATCTTTTTGTTTCACCATAAGGAGGAATTGTTCCACCGAATTTTTTAACATTCCCCGGCCCTGCATTATATGCAGCCAGCGCAAGTTCAGTTGAACCGAACATTTTATACATCATTTTGTAATAAGTAAGTCCGGCCTTAATGTTTTCACTTAAGTAATAGGGGTTAAATCCCATTCTTTTTGCTGTTGATGGAAGTAACTGGAATACTCCCACAGCACCGTAAGGGCTTTTTAATTCATGCTTAAAGCCTGATTCTTTCTTTGCAATGCTTAGAGCAAGAGCAGGGTCAACATCCATCTCTAAAGAATGTTTAACGATGGTTTCTTTGATAACATGCTCCGGTGTAGGTTCCGCTTGAGCCCTAACGCACAGCAATGTTAGCAATGCAATAGCTGTTAAGACTGTTTTTCTAATCATTGAAATCCTCTTAT
>CALVEE010000016.1 GCA_944326495.1 Candidatus Gastranaerophilales bacterium
TAGGTCAGGCACTGCCTGACAAAAATACTAAAACAGAATATAAATGGGTTTTATGATAAAGAATAGTGTAATTTTGGTGGCAAATACAATATTAGGAGTTTAAATTTAGAACAGTTTCTGTCAGGCACTGCCTGACCTACAGACTAAATCGGCTAATTCATTAGAAGAAAAAATGCTGTGCAAATTATCAAAAACTCCGAAGTTAAACTGTTCATACTTAATGTTTCTATCATCAGGGTTTTGACTAAAATATTCTTCTACGTTATACGGTCTTAAAATCTCATTTTTAATAAGGCTAAGATAGGTAACACTTCTGGCTTTACCTGTTTTATCAATAAGCTTATTTTTATACAACAAATCTAAATCACGAATTATTGTAACTTTTGATACATTATCATATGCTTGATTAATAAATTCTTCTATTTCAAAGCGCATAGCACTTTGTTTATTATTAATAAATTCTAAAATTTTATTTTGTCTTTTGTTTAGTGCCATTTTAACAATTCAATTATCGTATCATTTTGATACTATTATCGTATCATATTGATACGATAAGTTCAATATATACCGGATGAAAAATAGAGCAGATACAGTATGATTTTGCTTTAAAAAGTGTTATAATGCTAAGTATGAGAATTGTTACTCCCAAAGAATTAAGCAGTTATAAAGTTTTGCCTTTTGATTTATATACGGAAAATAAGGGTAAAATTCTTGAAGCCGGAGAAGTTTTGACACCGGGCAAACTTATTATGCTCAAGAATTATATAAAAATTTATACAGAAGATTTTAACAGTGAAGATACGGAGCAGAAGGATAATAAGCATAACTCTTCTGATGAAAAAATCCCTTCTCAAGTTATGAACTTTTCTTATGAGGGGCTTGATCCGGCTGATTTTGAAACTGTTATTAATAAAGATGCTTATGTAAAAATGGAAATACAGGTAAAAATTAAGTATTTTTATAAGCTTATTCTGGATTTATTAATACAGGGGTATTATGAAGAAGGGTTGTTGAAACTGAATTCTCTGGTCGGAATTTTAAAAACCGAGGTTTATAAACAGGTTCACAAATCCAGCAAGGGTTCAAGGATAAGGTTTCTGGGTGAATATGAACTCTGTCATCCGCTGAATGTTGCGGTAATTTCCGGTTTGATTGCTCAAAAGCTGGAATTCTCAACAATGGCTATTGATCATGTTATTCTTGCCGGACTGCTGCATGATATCGGAAAACTTAAAATAGAACTGTCTGATTCGCAGGCTCTTTTGACAATGAACGAGGATGAAGTTAAACAGCATACGATAATCGGATATAAAATGATAAAAGAAGAATTTGAACTGCCGGAAGAGATTGCAAAAGTTGCGCTTGAGCATCACGAAAATAATGATGGTTCAGGTTATCCGCAGGGGCTTTCAAGTGATTATATTTCTGAATTCAGTCAGATTATAAACGTTGCAAATTACTATGATAATCTGGCTTTCAACAGAACCCATACCTTAATTATGAACAATAAAGAAGCTTTAAGAACAATGCTTGAAGTCGGTACTAAACGCTTTTCGGCCAAAATGCTTTATACGTTTATCCATATGTTTAATTATGATGATTCAAAAGACTTCAATGATATGGTAGTCTAGGGAATTCACAAATTTTTAGGTTTTAGTAATCTTTATATTGTTAATACAGTATAAGGATTAAAAAATATGGACAGATTAAAAGAATTCAAAAAAATCATGGAAAAAAGTGAAACCGATAAAGTGGTTCTTATCACTAATCATTACAGGATTACAGGCTATGTTTACGAGTGTGGTGAGTGCAACAAAGATAATTACATAAATCTTACCAATGCAACGCTTTGTCTTTTAAATGACAGCTATTCGGACGAGTGTGACAAATATACGAGTGTTAATTATGACTGGCTGCATATAAATCTGAAAAAGATTGTTGCATTTAGTTTTATTAAATAGAAAAATAAAGCCGGATTTTTCTGAAATCCGGCGTATCCCTATATTACTTAATCGTAGTTTACTTAATCGTAAATTATACTCCCGGGGGTAACAATACCCCTTGTCCTATCTTATAACAGTGAAAAATTTAAATTCTGCCGGCATCAGTTTTCCGAATGACAGAGAATTTGTTGCCGCAACAAATTTTTCTTCCATATAATCAGTTCCGTCAAATCTAAACTCTGATACGATTGAATAGTCGCAGGAAAGTTCTATAGTTTTATCAAAAACTTCTCTTCCTTCTCTTATTTCAACGCTGCCGTCATCCAGACAGAATTTTTCGGTAGGAGACTGATAGTTAGCAACAACAAGAATTGAGTTTTTTAACCCTTCTTTTTGTATTTGCCAGGCAACAAATCCGTCATCATCCTGTCTTATAATATGAGCTTCACCGTCAGTGATTACGGAATTATTCTTTACAAACCTGTCAATAGCATCGAATTTGGCATAAAAATCGTAATCCTTTTCACGTTTCATAGAAACTTCATTGCCGATAATGTATTCCATTCCGGTTTTTGTAAATGATTCATCGCCGTCTATATACATAACGGGTCTTTGCGCATAACGTCCGCCGGGGAGGAATTTATACTTGAACCATTTGAATAAAGCTCCGGCTTCACCGAGTTGGCCCGGATACCTGTCAATAGCTTCAAATTCGCCATCCTGGTTATTATAAGTTTTAAGAATTGAAAGCGGTGTTTGTGTTTTAGAAGCCGTATTATAATTTGCAAGATTTAAGTTATCTTCTGCAATAGCTTCCGGCGTTTTGTAACTTTGAGATACTATATCATTTCCCCAGAGAACGTCAAAATGCATATCTTCATGGTATTCCTTGAAATAATTATCCCAGAGCATATATTCCGCAAGAGCTGCAAAATAAGGGATTTTTTCTTTCATAGCGGAATTAAGCATTCCCAAAACTTTTCTAGGCGCACGGTAACTTATCGGCACACCATCTTGTTCAGAAACTTCATCAACTATATGGTCAATATGGTCAACTCTAAATCCGTCAAAATTGAATTTTTCCTGCAGTTCTTTCATATAGTCAATAAAGAATTTGATAACGTCATTATTATATTTTCCGTTTTCGAGACATACAAAGTAATACGGAGTCTGGCAATCCAGATTAGCAAATTTTGTAACATCTTCGCCGTCAAATTTGTAATGCTTGAAAGTCGGGAATGAAGCTCCTGCACTCATTTTATCAAATACCGGTATACCGGCAGAGCACCAGGCGCCGCCGGGAGCAGGCCACATACCTTCATTCATAAGAGCCTGGATAATTTCACCCTGATTAGTTATCTCTTCTTCGGAAAGCTTTTTGCCCTGCATATTTCCGGAAACTTTATTAATTATCAGTTTTGCTTTTTTATGCAGTTTGTCTTGAATGCTTTTTTCCAGCATAGAATTTGATAAGAAAATTTTTGTCTCCTTTAACAAATCATCTAATTCATCAAAAATCTTCTGGTAATGCTCGGATAAATCTCCGTATCCTTCACCCTTAATAGCTTTTTTGTAAATTCCGGATATAATATCTAAATCATCTTTAGAATATTTATCCGCAAGTTTTGTGATTTCAGTATCAACATTTTTTAATAATTCCTCAATCAACGCATTAATATCAAACCATCTTGCGCAATCCGGATTTGTTAAAACGATTTTTGAAAATCTTCCCGTTTGCGGCAGAATATCATAAATTACAGGGTGTCCTGCAAGCTGGGTCATTTCAATAAACATTCTGACTTGTCCGTCTGCGTTTAAGCCGGTCTTTTCAGTAATATTTTTATCCTCTAAATTAGGACTTACACAGCTTGCGGTCGGAAGATAAGCACATCCGAAATCGCGCGGATGAAACGGAATTAAATACATTGTTGTTGAAAAAATATTGTTATCTAAATTTCCTGTCGGTAATATTAAAAGTTCTCTCATCCAGTCCATAAATTTCCCGCATTCAGCCCCGTTACCGAGCCCCGCAAGGTTCGTAAGCTTAATATCGTGTCCTTCTTTTTGAAGCCAGGAAGAATTTTTTACATCATTTCTTGCAAGAACACTTGCTTTTTCAAATTCAAAACGTCCGTCTTTGAATACTCCGTTAGCTTCCCATTTAGATTCAATAGCAAATAAAACTTCTGCGTCTGAAAGCTCCTCTAAAGCTTTTATTTGCGGATAAGGAAGATACCCGAATTTATTCATTAGAGATTTGAGATAAGTTTTTCTCTCATCAGAAATATTATCAAAAGGATACATTTCTTTCAGTTTAGAATAAAAACTGTTTAAATTTTCGCAGGCATTACCTGTCTCTTTTTTAAACAAAAAGTCTAACATATAGGGTTCTCCTTATTTGTGATTGTTTGGATTCTGTATACAAGAATAATATCACGCATATATATTTTTTACAAACAAACCTCGATAGTTTGTAAAATTTTGTTACAAAAAAGAGAACGAGACAATACTTGCCGGGATGTAAAACTGTACATGAGAATATACGAGAAAAATGTTAATTTTTGCAAATTCAAAAAAGTATCAGGCAGGTTTTAAGGATCATATAAAACATAAATCTTGCACACTTCCTCTCCCGTAGGGCGAGGAAGGCGTACTTTTGTTTTTATTGGAATACTTACGATAACTAAATATATAAGTGCAGCCTGTTAAGTTTTGTAAATCCAGGTTTTGTATGTTATTACTCAAGAAGAACATATTCAAAAAAGTTTTATTTTTTATATTTGGCAATTTTTTTTATTAATTATACTTTATATATATGTAGCAGGTTAAAGGGTAACTTTGTATGACGTATGGAAATTACAACAGTTTATTTAGGCAGCAATACACTCCTCCTATAAATTTTAAAGAAAAGGAAAGTGTAATAGATCCGAATGCGCCGACTATAATTTCCAAGCCAATTCAGACAGTAGAAAATGCCATAAATAATACTGTCGATACTTTTGTTAAAAATGAAGAACAAGATGAAAAGAAAAAATCACATAAAACAGCAATTGCCGTAGGAAGCTCTGTTCTTGTATTATCAGGACTGGTTGCACTACTTAACCCAAAATTTTCAGGAAAAGTCGTTAATAAACTGAAAATGATGTCACATAGAGCCGGAACAAAAGCTCAAAAAAATCAAGGCGACACAGTTAAGAGTAAATTCTATAATTCAATGTCCAAATTCTGGAAGGGTGTCGGGGATGTATTTCAATTTACAAACACCCTGAACGCCGGAAAAGATATCGGATTTAAGTGGCTTTGTACAACAGAAAAAAAATTTAACGGCGTAAAAAATAAAACTGCAAGACACGCACTGCAAAAATGTGATTTGCTGTTTAGAGCCCCGATGGCTCCGGTACATAAATCAATCACAAACTGGTTTGATAAAGTAAGCAAACACACCGTACAGATGAATTATAAAAGTGCAATGAAGAAACTTGATGCCTTTGAGGATTTGGCTAAATACTATAAAGATAAACTCCCGATTGACAAACAGCGGATTTTAGACCAAAAACTGAGGGAAATAAAAACCGCAAGAGAATATTTTACCGATGCAAATACAATGACGAGATTAAAGACTCAAGAAAATTTAATGTCTAATCTTGAGACCGACTTAATCCCGCGCTATAAACAATATGCAGAAGAGCTTTTGCACGGTAAAAACAGAAAGAAAACTATAAAAGATAATATGTCTTTCTGGGCAGAAGATATGCTTATGCCTGAGCGTAACAGGCTGGAAAAAGAAGGACAGGAAGTTGTAAGCGCGCTTGTCGGAGATATTCAAGGCACAAAAGGCAAATTTAATGAAGTAGCAGATTTACTTGTCCCGTATTTGACTAAAGATGAAGCAATACTTCTTGGCAAGAAATTAAAAAATGCAGATAAATCACTTCATAAAGCTAATTTCAGTGAGACAGTCGGCTATTTTGACAAGAAACGAGATTTAATGATAGGCGGAGCTCCGACTGATATTCTGTCAGGTCTTGCTATGGTCGGCTTAAGTGGTATTGCAGTAAGTACTGCACACTCTAAAGAAGAGAGAATATCAAATGCTATTACAGCAGGATTTCCGGCTGTAGC
>CALVEE010000017.1 GCA_944326495.1 Candidatus Gastranaerophilales bacterium
GAGGGAGGGCTTGGGTGGGTGCTAATTAGAGTTTAGAAGTTTAGAGGTTTAGGAGTTTAGGAGAAGTTAAAATTTTAATGAATTAAACCAGAACAGAACAGTAGGTCAGGCAGTGCCTGACATTAACCTTATAATTATATTATCTAAACAAGCTGCTCTTTTAAAATTCACTTTATAGTTTTTTATTTGTTCTTACTGACTGCCCCCTCACCGCATCCGTAGTTTTCGGCACAGCCTCAAACACGGCTGCTCCTCTCCCGTAGGGCGAGGAAAGCGTGCGTGAACACTAGTGCTCACCAGGGAGGGGTGACTGTGCACTTGGTTTTCTTATTCACCTATTCACTTATTTACCTATTCACTATTCACTATTCACTAGTCACTAATCACTAGTTAGCCTGACTATAAGCTATTATTGGGCAGGTATACCTAACTGCCTACTCTTCGTCACACACGATTTTCAGAGAAATTGGACGAAAGGAGGCAAGCTATGGTTGATAAAATTTATTTACGATTTCATCTTGTTAGTCAATCGTTACTTGAACAAATTTTCAATATATTAAATTCATTATCCCACTCAATTTCGCCGATAAAATCAAGATTGTGATAGCTGTAAACATTTTCAATATATTCAGGTTTAAACAAGCCTTTTTTCCCGAGAATTTTAATTATTTCAGGCAAGAGTTTTGTACTGCCGGCTAAAGTGCCGTCTACAGAGGTTGCACTCTTTCCGTCATAAAAGATTTTAGAGTCTGCAAAAGTTGTCTCGCTTATATCGCTGTAAGTTATAGGAAGCGCATCGCTTATTAAAATTACTTTATCTGCAGGCTTTGCCTTAAAAAATAATTTCAACGCTTCATCGCTTACGTGAACTCCGTCAGCTATAATTTCCGCAAAGACTTTATCCTCTACTAATGCCGAAAGCGCGGTCGAAACTCCGCGGTGCGTAACTCCGCTCATTGCATTGAATGTATGCGTAACGCCGTCAACATCTCCCCAGCCAACGCAGTGACCGGCCTGAACCTTAATCCCTTTGGATTTTAAATAACTAATCAAACCCTCATCCAGCTCCGGAGCAAGAGTAACAATTTTAATAAAATCATCCTCAATCTTTTTATAATTCTCCACAGTCAAAGCCATACAATGTTCGGGATTATGAATTCCCTTCTTAAGCGGATTAATAAAAATACCTTCAAGATGAATCCCTAAAATCCCGCTGCACTGTTCGGAAGCCTTTTTAATAATTCCAATCTGACGTTTTATATTTTCAATAGAATCCGTCACAAGAGTCGGGAAAAAACCACCTATTCCGATTTCTCTAAGCTTTGAGGCAAGCCCGACAATTTCATTTACCCCGGCCTTATTAAAATCAACCCCGTAAGCCCCGTGGAAATGCTGTTCAATTAAAAGAGGAGTTCTCATTTTATCCCTCTCCGAATATTTCTCTTACTTTTTCCCTGTCATCAAAGTGTATGGTTTCATGTGCAAGGATTTGGTAATCTTCATGCCCTTTTCCTGCAACAAGCACTACATCATGAGGTGAAGCAATTTTTTTAGCTTCCTTAATAGCAAGCTCTCTATCCGGCTCAACAATAACGTTATTAACACTCTTAAATCCGGCAAGGATATCGGTAATAATCTGCTGAGGATCTTCCGAGCGCGGATTATCGCTTGTTACAATAACCTTATCCGCTAATTCTTCCGCGATTCTACCCATCTTAGGACGTTTTGTTGCATCTCTGTCACCGCCGCATCCGAAAATACAGATAAGCTTTCCATCACTCGGCGTAATATCTCTTGCTGTTTTAAGAACATTCTCTAACCCGTCCGGAGTATGCGCATAATCAACAATCACAGCCGGACTGTTAACTATAATCTCAAATCTCCCGGCAACGCCTCCCATATCTTCTAAAGTTTTAATTGATTTTTCAATATCAAACCCCTGTGCAAGAGCCGTCGTAAGCGCTGCAAGAACATTATATACAGAAAACATTCCGTTCATCTTAAGATTAACTTTGTATTCCTTACCCTTCACAAAACAATTAAAAGAAGCCCCGTTATGGTTGAATACAACATCTTTTGCCTGAACATCAGCGCTCATTTTTATGCCGTATGTATAAAGATTAACCGTAGGAGATACAACTTCCATAAACCTTCCGGCATACTCATCATCCGCATTAATTACCGCAAAATCACCTGCAACAAGACCTTCAAAAAGCATAGCCTTAGCCTTGAAATAATTATTCATAGTGATATGGAAATCCAAATGATCCTGCGTAAGATTAGTAAACACCGCCCCGTTAAAGTCGCAATAGTCCACTCTATGCTGTGCAAGAGCGTGAGATGAGACTTCCATAACAACATTTTTTATACACTTTTCATTAATCTCATAAAACAATCCCTGCAGCTCAGGCGCCTGCGGTGTTGTATGTTTTGCATCTCTATATATATCACCGGAAAAGAATTTATGCCCGAGAGTTCCGATTAAAGCGCACTCCTGCCCGTTAGCTTCGAATAACTTTTGAATGAGGTGAGTGACCGTAGTCTTGCCGTTAGTTCCCGTAACCCCTATTATATTAAGCTTTTGGGATGGAGAAGAATAAAACAAATCCGAAAGTTCAGCTATAGCTTCTGTAGTGTCATCAACAACAATCTGCGGAATATCAAGATTAAGCCTTCTTTCTACCATACAAACTCTTGCTCCGTTTGCAGCAGCCTCTTCAGCGTATTCATGCCCGTCAACATGTTCTCCGGTTAAACATACAAAAATATCATTCGGCTGTGTCTTTTTTGAATTATACGATATACCGGTAACTTCCTCTGATAAATCATCCATATTAACAAGCTCTATATAATTAATATTATTAATTAACGTATCTAACCTCATACCTTCTTCCCTCCCTTATCCGGTTGTAAATTTAATATATGCGATATTTGCGTGGAAATTTCTTTAAAAATAGGTGCAGCAACAGTATTCCCCCATATTTCTCCGCCCTGGGCAGAGTCTACAATAACATAAATCAAAACCTGCGGGTCGGAAGAGGGCATATAACCTACAATAGAAGTATACAGTTTATTAGTATATCCGGTTCCGTTTTCTTTAGGTTTAATAGAAGTTCCGGTTTTAGCAGCAATATTAAAACTATCTGATTTTATCGGCGATTTTCCCCTGTTTATACTTTCCGTAAGAAGTTCCGTCACCGCCCTTGCATGCTCCGGCGTCATAACCTGCACTTTCTTAATCTTAACCGCTTCTTCTTCCGGCGAATATTTAATAACATGCGGTGTAACCCTTATTCCGTCATTTGCAATAGCCGCAACAGCAGAAACCATCTGCATAGCCGTAACAGATGAGCCGTATCCGTACCCCATAGAAGCATGGTCTGAGCTGTCCCATCTAGCAGGGGATTTTAAAAGCCCGACAGACTCACCGGGTAAATCAATACCTGTTTTTTCACCAAAACCGAATTTTTTAAGCATGCCGTAAAACTCAAACCTGCTCATCATCTGTGCAACAAGCACAGCCCCCACATTGCTTGAATGTTCAAAAAGATATACTAAATCAATCATCCCCGGTTTTGGATGTCTGTTATAGTCGTAATTCTTTATTGTCCACCAGCCGACTTTAATTTTTCCGGTATCATTAACTTTAGTATATTTATTAATCTTCCCCAATTCCATAGCAGAAGCAACTGTTATAATCTTAAAAGTTGAACCTGGAGGAAAAATATCAGTCAACGTCCAGTTTTTTATCTGGAAACTTGTTGCGCTCTTAAAGTTGTTAGGATCAAAATACGGATATACTGCATAAGCAAGGATTTCCCCATTCCTCGGGTTCATAACAATAACAGCGCCTCTTTGTGCTTTAAACTTTTCAATAGCCTTCATAAGAGCTTTTTCACAGACATGCTGTACCGCAGCATCAATCGTTAAAGTAACATCCTCGCCCTTAACCGGTTTTGTAGCCGCAACCGGATCTGTCGTAATATCATATATAACCTTGCCCTTAGGAGTAACTTCAATATCAGAAGATTTTGTAACACATTCAAGCTTGTCTTTCGCAGTCAACTCAACACCTGATGCGACATCAGCATCAAAATTGTAATATCCAAGAACATGTGCAGCTAGAGTCCCCTGCGGATAAGTTCTTATGCTCTTTTTATCCATAGGAATTTCTCTTAAGTTAAGTTTTGCAATCTTATCTCTTGTATGCCTGTCCACATTCTTTTTCAAAGATATTAAAGAAACATCCTGCCTTAATCTTTCAGTCAAATCCACCTGCGATATTTTCAAAATAGGCGCAAGCATTTTAGCTAATTCTTCGGGCGTATGAACAAAATCTTCTTTTCTTGCAAAAATATCAAAATAAACAGTATCAGTAGCGAGCTTTATGCCGTTTCTATCATAAATATCACCTCTCATGACAAAAGAGCTTGCTCTTCTCTGGTTTTTAGCCTTAACCCTGAAATGTCTTACATCTAAAACCTGGTTGCAAAACAAATAAACAACAAATAGCGCTACAGCAATAACAAATCCCCACTGGAACCACATCAAGCGGTCAGAGAACATTTTGTTTTTATTAATATCCCTCATACTTCTCCCCATAGACCAATCATACCACAACCTTAATTTTAAATAAAGGCATGCCCTTTTCAGGATTTAGTGTAAAAAATACACCGATTAGTTATTACCCTGGCGGGCTATTTTTTAAGTGTATTTTTGACATTTTATCCCTAAACCCTTATTTTTGCAGGATTTCACAAAACTTAATAAAAATTATTTGCCCCTCTTGACATTTCTTTTTAAATGATGCATAATGAAATTGTTGAATGAAGTGTAAATGAAACACTTAATTACAACAGAAAGGTCACAGAGGTGATTAAAATGAATATAAACGCTATATCTAATATCAACTTTACTCATAATAATAACGTAGTATCAAGAAGCAATGACTCTCAAGATGCAATCTTAATGCTTAGAGACCCGAATGCTTCAATCAAGTTCCAGCAAAATCAGGAATTTGCACAGAATGCAGATTCAGTATCAACAAACCCCCTGAAAGCTCTTGGATATAAACTGTACAGAACTTTCAACATGATACGCGAAAACGATCAGGCTCCGCAAACTGAAACTAAACAGTTTAGAGCAATTGCATAAGTTCCATAGTAACACACACACTTTTAAATCTATAATATAATACACACACATAATTCAGCGATAGTTTTCTAAATTATCGCTTTTGCTTTAATTTAGGCCAAATTGTGTTCTGTAAAAGCTGCTGTCAGCAATCTTCTGCTCAACAAGGTTGTTGCTGCTGTCTGATGCAAGGTATAGACCGCTTAGTTTATCCAATCTTCTGGTTAGTCTGTTATCGGGATAAGTCTTTGACGCTATTTTTAATCTTGACCAGCAGGCAGCTTCTTTTTGAGTTGCAAGTGTTTCTTCTTCTAAATTTGCACTATAGCCTGTATGGTAGCTTTCATGTGCAATCAAGCAGGCAATCTGTTCTGTCGGAGCATTTTTATAAATTGAATTAATCAAAATAACTCTTGTGCCGTATTTGTTATATGTGCTTACGGCAAATGTTTTGCTCTTATTATAAGAAACCATGGAAAGATCGCTGAATTTTACGCGCATACCATACTTCTGAAGATTTCTTAAAACATCAGTATCGCCGGAACGTTCTAATAACTTCATTGCTGCGATAATCTTTGCATCAGATGAAAAACTGTTTATTCTATATGCAAACGCCTGATTACATGCTAAAAACATAAATGCCACAAACACTAATACTAATTTTTTCACGACTTAAAGCTCCTAATCAACTTATTTATTTTGGATATTTATGTTTACGGCTTTTTTTAGAAAAACTTTAGGAATATTAAGCGTTTTGTTACAAAACTTTGCAAAACTTTACACAACGAGGGTGCGGAAAAATCCAAAAATTGACAGATTTTTGAGGTTTATCCGTACCCGATGCAAGGTGTGTGAACCTCTGGCGGGGAACGCTTTAACACCTTATATCAGGAGCAGGTAAAAACTCAGTAATAATGCCTTTTTATTTATTAATTTATTAGCAGTAAAACGGGGTTAGAAACTATACTAAAAGAGACTCCAAAAGGAGTCTCTTTTAAAAATTTGGGCCCGGAGGGATTCGAACCCACGACCAAAGGATTATGAGTCCTCTGCGCTACCGCTGCGCCACAGGCCCTTATAGAATTGTAGCGTCTTTATTATTTAATTTTCACTTCAGGGCCTGGTCTTGCGGTCGCTACCTCCGGTGCTACCTACCTCTCGAAAAATCCTCAACGGTTCGGATTTTTCTCGGCAAAGCGCTACCGGGCCCTATCTGAACTTTTTTATATTATCAACTAAATATTAAAAAATCAAGACCAATTTATGATACCGGTTTATAAAATTTGTCAGTTAGGGCGGTCGGTTGGGCATAACTGCCCAATAATAACTTATAATCAGGCAATGCCTGATCTGCTTTTTCCTCGCCCAGCGGCACTGCAGTCCGGTAAAAAAAGAAATAAAAAGCAGGACACAGTAGAAATTTGCCATTTTGTGTTTCAAAAATTTGACCGGACAATAAAATAGAAAATCATCCTTCAAATTTTATTGTCATCCTGAAAGCGTATTTTTTTTTATGGGGTGTGGAATGAATAGGAGAAGTAAGTAATATTTACCCCCGATTTTCAAGCTGTTCAGGCTCTCACCGCTAAGAAAGCGGACAGGTTTTACGCCTGGCGTAGCGCTTCCCTCGCCCCTTGTGGGAGAGGGTAGAATTTCAAGTTGAGCTTTAGCGAAACTTAGAAATTCGGGTGAGGGGTCAGCCAGCAGGAGCAAATGAAAAATATAAAATGAATTTTAAACGAGCTATTTATTTAAATAATATCGTTATAAGTTAATATTATGCAGGTATGCCCAAGCGACTACCTCTGCCGGCTATTCAGCATGACAGTTATTGGCAGACTAATGTCCGAATTACAATCTTGTTTTTACCGGACTGCCCTCAAAGGGGAGGGAGTCAGCGCCAAGTGTATAGCGTTCCTTCCCTTGAGGGAAGGTTAGGATGGGTGCCAGCCCGTTAGGGGTTTGCATTAAAGGCGTA
The DNA here is from genome assembly GCA_944326495.1 of Candidatus Gastranaerophilales bacterium. GTDB lineage: Bacteria > Cyanobacteriota > Vampirovibrionia > Gastranaerophilales > Gastranaerophilaceae > CAG-196. The sequence continues at coordinate 7,112 of CALVEE010000017.1, forward strand.
AGCCTTGTTTGGTGCAGGGTTTGTTATCACCCACCCCAACCCTCCCTCATAAGGGAGGGAGCAGCGCCAAGCGTATAGCGTTCCTTCCCTAGAGGGAAGGTTAGGATGGGTGCCAGCCCGTTAGGGGTTTGCGTTAAAAGCGTAAGCCTTGTTTGGTGCAAGGTTTGTTATCACCCACCCCAACCCTCCCTCATAAGGGAGGGGGAGCGCAAAGTGTATAGAATTCCTTCCCTGGTGAGGGAGTGGATTTGCGGATGGGCGCCCTTTTTAGTAAAACAGTTCAGCCCTTGATATTTAATTATGTTTTTGGTTTAATCTACTTGTTGCTTGATAATTTAATATGCCGATGTGATGCCCGAGCGGGTAGGCTTGTTTTAAATGGTGCGTTTGGGTAGAATATAGGTATAAAAAAAAGTGAGCGGGCTGGTAATAACTCTAGCGTTATAGATATAGACCAATTCCATCACTTAACAAAATTTGACAGTTTAATATGCCGATGTGATGGAATTGGTAGACGTGCCAGACTCAAAATCTGGTGTAGGCAACTACGTGCCGGTTCGACCCCGGCCATCGGCATTTTTTACACTAGAAGACAGATATGAGAATTGAAAATATAAATTACATTACACCAAGAGTTTATTTTGGTGTGCAAAAAAATAAAAACTTGGCTGCAAAACCAAAACAGAACCCGCTTCAAGACGGATTAACTACCGCCGGCGCATGGTTCGGGTTCGGTGTTGTGCTTGATTTATTATCCAGAAAATGCAGGTTCTCAAAATCTCCGACTAAAAATTCGTTTGCGATTAACGGAATTCTTGGCCTCGGAGCCGGAATTTTTACGGGAGTCAAAGACATGTACTCTAATAAGGGATAACATGACCCCAGAAAATTTCACAATTATTCTTTAAAAGAACAATATATGTAATTCTCTTTTTTCTCTCGCCTTTTACTTTCATATACCCGACACCGTAAACAATAGAAGATACAAACTGCTCTCCGATTTTCTGTTCGTATTTTTCAATCTGCTCATCTTTTGATACAATCTTTACACGCTTGTTATATTCCTTTGAATACAAATCAGAAAAGTAATCAGTATACTGCGATGCCATAGCTGATGAACTTAAGGTTAATAATAAGAAACATAAAATAAATTTCTGCATAAATTCATAATACCATTATTAAAAATTTTTAACCAGCTCTTATTTTGTACTATTTATGCTAAAATATCAATATAATAGTTAGGGGGATCCACCCCGGGCGGGGGGTAAATGAAACGGCTTGTAAACGTCATTACCTGCATGGAATATTTACTCCCGGAAAGGATAGAAAATGGAAAAGAACAACGAAACATTGCATGATTTAAGACACTCATGCTCGCACATCATGGCGCAGGCCGTACAAAAGCTGTTCCCGCAGGCAAAGTTAGCAATAGGGCCGGCTACTGATACGGGATTTTATTATGATTTTGACCTCACTGACGGACACGCATTTACACAGGAAGATTTAGTTAAAATTGAAGAAGAAATGAAAAACATTATCAAACAGAATTTAACGTTTGCAAAATATGTTATTCCTGATGTAGATAAACAGATTGAAGAATTCAAGGCGGAAGGGGAAATCTATAAGGCCGAGCTTCTTGAAGAACATAGAAATGACAATCCTACTTTGTATCTTACAAAAGATAAAGACGGAAATGTTCTGTTTAACGACCTTTGCGCAGGCCCTCATATTCCGAATACATCTTATATAAAAGGCAACGCAATTAAACTTCTGAAAGTTGCCGGAGCTTACTGGAGAGGGAATGAAAAAAATAAAATGCT